>NZ_JBHTAC010000021.1:0-91753 GCF_042663325.1 Catellatospora aurea | reverse complement strand
TGACCCTCGAAGCGATCGCGCAACTGGTCACCGCGGCCAACCCCTGACCCAAGATCGCGACGATCTTGCGCGAACTGTTGCCGATACGCCGGAATCGAGCGTGTCGTCCCCACAGGTCGCGCAAGATCGTCGCGGTGGGATGAGGGGAGGCGGTGGGTTAGCGGGCGCGGCGGCGCTGGAGGGCGCCCCAGATCAGGAGCACGATGACGGCTCCGATGACCGAGCCGATCAGGCCGGACGGGCGCAGGGCCAGGCCGTCGCCGCTCAGCAGGCTGATGCCGAGGCCGCCCACGAAGGAGCCGATGAGGCCGGCAGCCACCGCCTGCGGCCAGCGGACCTCGCGGAAACCACCGCCGCGAACGATCAACCACGCCAGCCAGCCGACCAGGAAGCCCCACACCAAGATCGCAAGAATCAGCACGTAACGCACCCTTCACGTCAGCGGTGGACATACCCCGATGCCAGTGTCTCGTATGGTTTTGAGATGTTATGCACGAATCGGTAATACGTGCCGCCCCCGGATGATCACTGCGGGCGGCGGCGGCTGTCCCAGGCTCCCCGGGTGACCTGGTTCCGGGAGGCAGTCCATGAGCACGTCCCGACCGGTGCGGTGCCCGCCCTGTGATCACTACTGCCTGGGCGACTCGCGCGTAGGTTAAGGTTGCCAGCCGGCGAGTCGGTCAACGGTGTACGGAGAGATCGTGATGGCAACAGGGCAGTCTGCTTCCACCGTCCCGGCTGCGGAGCGCCGCGGCCCGCGGCTGTTCGTGCTGGTGCTCGTGTTGGCCGCGGTGCTGGTGGTGGTGGATCAGCTGACCAAGTGGTGGGCGGTGGCGGAACTGACCGGCCGTGCGCCGATCGACGTCATCGGCGACCTGCTGCAGCTGCGGCTCACCTACAACCCGGGAGCGGCCTTCTCGATCGGCACCGAGTACACCTGGGTGCTGACGCTGATCGCGGCCGCGGCCGTCGTGGCCATCACCTACGTCTCCCGCAAGGTGCAGTCGCGGGCGTGGGCGATCGGGCTCGGCATGATGCTCGGCGGGGCGTTCACCCACCTGCTCGACCGGCTGTTCCGCGAGCCCGGCTTCATGCGCGGCCACGTTGTGGACTTCATCGACTACGGCCCGTTCGTGGGCAACGTCGCGGACATCGCGCTGGTCGGCGGCGTGGCGCTGATCCTCGTGCTCAGCATGCGCAACATCCCGATGGCTGGACCCGCCGCCGAGCCGGAGACCGCACCCGATCAAGCCGCCGAGACGCGGTAACCGCGCGGCGGGGCAGCGGTGACAACCGGTTCCATGCCGGCCTGACGGCCATGTACATCAAGGCGCGAATCCCGCTGGTCTGCTCCTACGACAGCGAAGCCGATGCGGCGTTCATCTACCTCGATCACCCCATCGCATCCGGGGCAGCGAAGCAGACGATTCCGTTCAACCCCGCGGACGGCATGTTCAACCTGGATGCCGACGCCGAGGGCCGCATCCTCGGCCTGGAGATCCTCGATGCCCGCAGACACCTACCCCCTGCTTTCCTGCAAGCGATCCTGGACAGCAGTAAAGATCGAGTACAGGAAACCCCATGACCTGCCCCGGATCTAGATGATTTGTTGTCGCCTGGACGACCAAAAAACATCTAGATCCGGTTGTATGCCGAAGGCGGGCCGGGATTGGCGCCGGTTCAGGGGTTTGCTGATGCGCCGCCGGGCGGAACGCTGGTCTGTGCGGCGGCGCAGGGTCGCATATCGTGGCTGCCGTGAACGACGCTCAGGTGTGGTTCGACCGGGCTGACGACCTCGCCTCGCAGGGCGGTCATGAGGAAGAGGCCGAGCGGCTTCTTCGCGACGCGATAGCGGCCGGGCATCGACCTGCGCTGGTGCGGCTGGCCGAGTTCCTGTGGCACGAGAGCGGCCGCGATGGGCAGGACGTCATCGTCGAGGTCGAGGAGTTGCTCGCGCAGGCGATCGGCGACGTGCCTGGAGCAGCCAACACGTACGGCAACGTCCTGGCCGACGCCGGGCAGGATCAGCGAGCGGAAGCGATGTTCCGCCGAGCAGTCGCCGACGGCGACCGATACGCCGCGACGAATCTGGCGTCCGTGCTGCATGACCGCGGCGACGACCTGGCGGCCTACGAAGTATTGGTGTCGGCGGCCAAGAACGGCGATGACCTCGCCTACCAGATACTCGGCCACAACCTCGATCCGGCCGAACCGGCATGGGCCGAGATCACCGCCGCCTGGTCGGCCGCACGGCCGGCCGACGAGCCGCCCCAGTTCTACTGCTATATCCGTGGTACATGGGACCTGGGCTTGACCCCTCGCTGAGCGAACCGGAGCGACCGGTACGAGGCCGGTCGGCGAACTATCGCGGGAGGGCCATATGCGAGACGATCACCCGATCGACCGGCTCAGCGCCGTGGTGGAAGGCCGGACGTCTGGTCCGGTCGCCGACGCGGATGCGAGTGTTGTCTCAGCAGTTGGCCCGCCGTCGGCATTGGATCCTCGGGCCACCTGAACTGTTGAACGATTCAGGTGGTCGCCGGGGTTCGTGCTGTCGATCCACGCTGCGCGGCCACCCTGGGGCGAGGAGATGGACCCCGTAGGCCCGTTGCGGGAATCAGCAGCTGGAGGCGGCTATCCAGCGGTGCAGGGTCGCCTCGGCCGCTCCGGTGTCGATCGCGGCGGCGCAGCGGATCAGCGCGGCCGCGATCCGCTCGTCCAGATCGCCGTCCCCGTCGGCCGTCGCGCAGGCCGCGGCCGCGTTGAGCAGCACCGCGTCGCGCACCGGTCCGCGCTCCCCCGCGAGCAGCGCGTGCACGACCTGCGAGGTGGTGCCCGTGGACAGCTTGTCGAGGCCGTCGTCGCCGCGGACGACCAGCGCGCGGCAGCCGCGCCCGGCCAGCACGTACGCGAGCACCGACACGAACCGCGGGTCGGCCACCCCGACCAGCGCGTACGCGGGCCGGGCCGGGTTGATCAGCGGCGCGAGCACGTTGAAGATCGTCGGTACGCCCAGTTCGCGGCGTACCGGCCCGGCGTGCCGCATCCCGGCGTGGAAGGCCGGGGCGAACAGGTAGGCGATCCCCGCCTGCTCGGCCACCTTCGCGACCCGCGCGGGCGGCAGGTCGAGCGGGATGCCGAGGCGTTCGATGACGTCACCGGAACCGGCCGAGGTCGACGAGGCCGCCCGACCGCCGTGCTTGGCGACGGTGAGCCCGGTCGCCGCGACGACGATCGCCGCCATGGTGGAGATGTTCACGGCCCCGGTGCCGTCGCCTCCCGTGCCGACGATGTCCACCGCCGGGCCGGGAAAGTCGACGGGCGCGGCGTGGGCCAGCAGCGCGTCCGCCGCACCGGCGACCTCCACGGCCGTCTCCCCCTTGGCGCGCAGCGCGACCAGGTATGCGGCGAGCTGCACCGGGGTGGCCTCGCCGCGCACGATCTGCGTCATCGCCCACGCGGACTCGGCGGCGGTGAGATCACGTCGGGCCAGCAGCGTGGAGAGGATCGTGGTCCAGGTCATCGTCAGTCCTCGAAGGTCGAGCCGACCGGTCGAGGCCTGTCAACGACGACGGCCGCCTCGTCCGGAGGCGGCCGCGGTGTACGCGTGCAGGGAGTGACCGCCTAAGTGGCGGGCCACCAGCCCTGTCGACGCGCGATCATGCGCGAACGGTAGCACGTATCGACGGGCGGGACCGCCCCGGACGGGCCGGGGCGGTCCCTGGTTCAGCGACGTGGGGTCACGCCGGGGCGGTGAACACGTAGCTGCCCGAGGGCAGGTGGTAGGACGCCGCGCCCTGGCCGTAGCCGAACGGCACGGCCTGCGCCGGGGCGGTGACCGCGGCGGCCGAGGTCGCCGGGACCCGTACCGTCGCCGAGGTGCCCGCCGGAACGGTGACCCGCAGCGTGAGCACCCCGCCGGACACCGACCAGTCGCTGACCGCCTGCCCGTAGGGCGTCTGCATGGCCGACTTCGCCGAGGTCAGCCCGCCGCCGGGACGCGGCGCGACGAGCTGCGTCTGGTAGCCGGGGCTGGCCGCGGACAGGCCGCCGACCTGCCGGTAGAGGAAGTCCCCGACCGAGCCCAGGCCGTAGTGGTTGAAGGAGTTCATTCCGGGGGTCTGGAACGCGCCGTTGGTCTGAATGCCGTCCCAGCGCTCCCAGATCGTGGTCGCCCCCTTGCTGAGCATGTAGCCCCAGCCGGGATAGCCGGGCTGCAGCAGGATCTGGTACGCGATGTCGGCCCGCCCGTTGTCGGCGAGCACCGGCAGCAGGTTCTCGACCCCGAGGAAGCCGACGGTCAGGTGCCCGCCCGCTGCCGCGACCTCGGCGACGAGCTTGTTGACCGCCCCGGCGACCCGGTTGGCGGGCAGCAGCCCGAACGCGAGCGCCAGCACGTACCCGGTCTGGGTGTTGCCGGCCACGGTGCCGTCGGCGGCGACCCAGCGGTTGGTGAACGCCGTGGCGACCTGGTCGGCGAGCGTGCCGTAGCTGCTCGCCTGCGCGGTGCGGCCGGTGGCCGCGGCCATCCGCGACACCAGGCGCGCCGACCAGGAGAAGAACGCCGTGGCGATCAGGTCCCGGGCGGTGTCGTCGTTGACGTTGAGCCAGTCGCCGTAGCCGCCGGTGTTGCGGATCAGGTCCGCGCCGGAGGTGGACCGCAGGTAGTCGACCCAGCGGGCCATGGCGTCGAAGTGCTGGTTGACGACGTTGAGGTCGCCGTAGCGCTGCCAGAGGGTGTACGGCACGATCACGCCCGCGTCGCCCCAGCCGGCGGTGCCCGCGCCGCAGCAGGCGTCGGGTGCGGTGTCGGTGAACGCGCCGTCGGCGTGCTGGGCGTCGACCAGGTCGTCGGCGAACTTGTCCAGGAACGCCTGCATGTCGATGTTGAACGTGGACGTGGCCGCGAAGGAGGCGATGTCGCCGGTCCAGCCGAGCCGCTCATCGCGGTTCGGGCAGTCGGTCGGGATGGACAGCATGTTGGACCGCTGCCCCCAGACGATCGCCTGCTGGAGTTGGTTGATCAGGGTGTTGGAGGTGGTCAGCGTGCCCGGTTGGGAGGCGCTGGTCCAGGCGGCGAGGCCGGTGACGGTGTCCAGGTTCGGGGTGCCGGGGAAGCCGGTGACCTCGACGTAGCGGTAGCCGTGCACGGTGAACCGCGGGGTCCAGACCTCCTGGGCGCCGGTGCCGGCCAGGGTGTACCGGTCGGTGGCCAGTCCCGCGGCGCGCAGGTTGTCGGTGTAGATGGTGCCGTCGGCGTTGAGCACCTCGGCGTGGCGCATGGTGACGACGATCCCGGCCGCGCCGGTGACCCGCAGGCGGTTCCAGCCGGTGAAGTTCTGGCCGAGGTCGAACACCCATACGCCGGGCTTGGGCTGGTTGAGCGAGAGGGGGCGCAGCTCGCTCTGCACGGTGACGCCGTTGTCCACCTGCGACACCAGCCGCGGTGCGGTGCCGGTGCGGGCCGTGGCGGTGGCCCATGAGGCGTCGTTGTAGTCGGGGCCGTCCCAGCCGTTGACGGTGAGCCGGTTGTCGTACTCCTCACCGGCGTACAGGTCCTCGGCGCGGATCGGGCCGGTGGTCACCCTCCACGTGTTGTCGGTGCGGATCACCGCGCTGGTGCCGTCGGTGTAGCTGATGTGCAGCTGGGCGGAGTACCACGGCTGGGTGCCGTAGCGCTGCGAACCGGCCATGCCGAGGCTGCCCGAGTACCAGCCGCTGCCCAGCCACGCGCCGAGGGCGTTGGTGCCCTGCCGCAGCTGGCCGGTGACGTCGTACACCTTGTACTGCAGGCGCTTGTTGTAGTCGGTCCAGCCGGGTGCGAGCGCGTCCGCGCCGACCTTGGCCCCGTTGAGCCGGGTCTCGTGCAGGCCGAGCGCGGTGGTCAGCAGGCGGGCCGAGGCGACCGCCTTGCTGATGGTGAAACCCTTGCGCAGCAGCGGTGCGGCGCGGCGTACGACCACGTTGGAGCCCCACGGGCCGGTGCCGTACGCGGTGAGCGCCCGCGCAGCGGGCCAGGCGCTGTCGTTGAAGCCCACCTGCTGCCAGCCCGACGGGCCGGACTGGAACGCCTTCCAGCTCGCGTCGGTGGTGGCGGTGGTGCCGCCGCCGATGGTGAGCTTGGCGATGACACCGGTCGGCGACTGGGTGGTGTTCTGCGCGGCGACCGCGATGACGTTGTTCCCGGCGGTCAGCCGCCCGGCCAGGTCGACGACCGTGGCCTGCTTCCACGAGTCGACGACCCGCGGCGAGCTGCTGACCTGCGTGCCGTTGACCCATACGTCGGCGGTGTCGTCGCCGGTGACGACCAGGCTCGCCTGGGTGGGCGCGGTCGACAGGCTGACGGTGCGGCGGAAGTAGCGGGTCATCGGCGGGAGTCCGGCGATCGGGTCGCCTTCGGGATACCAGATCCAGCTGGCGCCGCTCAGGCCGTCGGTGACGGCGGGCTGGCCGATGTAGGAGGCCTGCCACTCGGAGGCGGGGTTGCGCAGGCCGGTCTCGAAGAACTGGGTGGTGCTGTACGCGCTGACGCGGCCGTGGGTGTCCCAGACCCGCACGCGCCAGTAGTAGCGGCGCAGCGAGGTCAGCGCGGGACCGGCGTAGGCGACATCGACGGCCTGGCGGCCGACGACCCGGCCGCTGTCCCACACGTCGCCCGTGCCGCTGCCCGCGTTGGCGCTGCTGCTGGCCACGATCACCTGGTACGCGGCCTGGAACTGCTGCCCGGTGCCGGAGGTCAGCTTCCAGCCGAACCGGGGCACGGCGGCGTCGACGCCCAGCGGGTTGACGCGCCGCTCGACGGTCGCCTCCCCCACCGCGAACGGCGACGTGCCGGAGCCCGCCGGTGCGACAACGGAACTGTTCCACGGGGCGACGCCGTAGGCGCCCAGGTCCATGGCGGCAGGCCAGCCGCTGTCGTTGAAGCCGGGCTGCTCCCAGCCTGTCGCCGGGCTCTGCGACGCCTTCCAGCCGCCGTCGGTGATCAGGTCGGTGGTGCCGCCCGCCGTGGTCACCTGCGCCCGGCCGAGCAGGCCCGCCGGGCCCGACGCGGTGTTCTGCGCGGCGATCGCAAGGGTGTTGGTGCCGCTGACCAGGGCGGGGGCCAGGTCGATGTAGAGGGCGTTCTTCCAGGAGTCGACGGCCCGGGGCGACCCTGCGAGGGGTTTGCCGTTGAGCCACACGTCGACGGTGTCGTCGCCGGTCACGACGAGCTGCGCGTCGGTGACCGTGCCGGAGGGCGCGGTGAAGGTCTTGCGGAAGTAGCGGTGGGCGGCGGGCGCGGTGGTGCGCGGGTCGCCTTCGGGATACCAGATCCAGTGCGCGCCGCTGACGCTGACCGGGGTGGCGGCGGCAGCGGGTACGGCCAACAGGACGGCGGTGGCGGTGAGCAGGACGGCGAGGACGGCTGCCACGCGTCCTCGGGGGCTGGGTGCGGGATCGGGACGGTGCATGGCGACTCCTTATGAGAAGATCGCGTCGATTAAAACGTTTCATTTCACGGCCGGTGCCCAGACCCTAGGGCTCTCAATTAACGCTGTCAATATCCCGTCGTAACCCCCCGGCACATCCAGCAAGGTCAGCTAGTGCGACCTCGCCAAGTTGCGGGCCGGAGCCGCTTTCCGGCATGGTTCGGACGGCGGCTCCGGCCCGGGTCTTCAGTTGGAGTAGAGGTACTTCACTCCGCTGAGGGCCAGCACGCTGGTCCGCGAGCCGGTGACGCCCGAGTTGAGGTTGCGCCATCCGTTGTTGCTGCTCGCCTCGTGCACGTAGCCGCCGGCCATCGTGTAGATCAGCTTCTCGCCGTTGAGGTTCGCGGCCGCGACGGTGGCGCTGGAGACGCCGGAGATGCCGGTCCACACGTTCGCCCAGCCCGCGTTGCTGGCCGCTTCGTACACCGAGCCGCCGTTGACGACGTACAGGATCTTCGTGGTGCCGACCGTGATCGCGGCGACGGCCGAGCCGGGCACGCCGGTGTTGAGGTTGCGCCAGCCGTTGGCGCTGTGCGCCTCGTGCACGTAGCCGCCGACGATGCTGTAGATGTACTTGACGCCGTTGAGCGCGATGACCGCGATCGACGAGTTGCTCACGCCGCCGATGTTGGTGTTGAGGTTGCGCCATCCGTTGTTGCTGCTCGCCTCGTGCACGTAGCCGCCGACCACGGTGTAGATCAGCTTCTCGCCGTTGAGGTTCAGCGCCGCGAGCGCCGTGCCCTGCGCCCCGTTGATGCCGGTCCACAGGTTGTTCCAGCCGGTGCTGCTGCCCGCCTCGAAGATCTGGCCGCCCTTGCTGCTGTAGATGATTTTGGTGCTGCCGACCGCGATGGCAGCCGTGGCCGACGCGGTCACCGGTCCGCTGGGGCCGGACACCGGCAGCATGCGCCAGCCGTTCGCGCTGTGCGCTTCGTACACCTGCTGGCCGCCGTTGCAGTTGGCGCTGGTGACGTTGCGGGCGGGCGACACCGGCCCGCTGACGTAGATCGGTCCGGTGGCGGCGCTGCCGTCGGAGGTGATGCCCGACGGGGAGCCGTTGAAGTACGCCTCGGTCTTGCCGCCGTCGCGGGTCACCTCGTAGTGCAGGTGCGGGCCGGTCGAGTTGCCGGTGCTGCCCACCCAGCCGATCGGGGTCCCACCGTTGACCCAGCCTGAGCTCTGGATGGCCGGCTGGATCATGTGCATGTACGTGGTGCGCCAGCCGCCGCCGTGGTCGATGACCGCGTAGTTGCCGCCGCCGCTGCTCCAACCGGCGCTGATGGTGCCGCCGGCCGCGGCCAGGATCAGACGGCCGCTGCTGCCGCCGCCGGTGAACGTCATGTCGATGTCGTAGTCGTCGTGACCGGCGTACGTGGCCAGCCGCCACGTCTCGCCGCACGGGAACGGCAGCTGGAAGAAGGGCATCGGGCCGGCTGCCTGGGCCGGGCCGGCCCCGACCGCCGACACGGCCAGCAGCAGGGCGCACACGCCGGTAACGGCGCGCAGAAGTCCTCTGGACAAGGGGGTGCCTCTCAGTGCGGCAGGCCGTGCCTGCGAACGGGGGTGTCAGGCGCGTGAAAGTCGCGCGGTGATCGATGTGTTTCGAAGGATCAGGCGCGGCAGGATGGTACGGTGGCCGACCTACAACCCGCGCACATCGCCGTACAACCGGTGGGCCGCGACCCCCGGCGCACTGCACGCTGAGGTGAGGATTGTCCGTCCACTTCGACCTGCTCGGCCCGCTGGCGGTGACCCGGGACGACCGGCCGGTGCCGCTGGGATCGACGAAGCAGCAGCTGATCCTGGCGGCACTGCTGCTGCGGCCGGCTGAGGCGATCAGCACCGACGAGCTGACGGCGATGCTGTGGGGCGACCGGCCGCCCGCATCCGCGGCCGCGAACGTGCGCACCTATGTGCGCGGTCTGCGGCTGGCGCTGGCCGGGGAGCAGCGCGCCGAGCGCCGCATCCGCACCACACCGGGCGGCTACCTGCTGCGGGTCGAGCCCGGTGAGCGGGACGTGGACCGGTTCGACGCCGCCGCGGCGCGGGGCCGGGCGGCGCTGACCGGCGGCGACCCCGCGAGCGCGCAGGCGGAGCTTGCCGCCGCGGTCGCGCTGTGGCGCGGTTCGGCGCTGGCCGGGCTGCCGGTGCCGCGCCTGCTCAGCGGTAGGGTCGGGCAGCTGGAGGAGCGGCGGCTGCTGGCCGAGGAGGACTACGCGGTGGCGCGGATCGCGCTCGGCGAGCCGGCCGTGGTGATCCCGCGGCTGCGTGCCCTGCTCGACCGCCATCCGCTGCGCCAGCGGGCCTGGGCGCAACTGATGACGTGCCTGTACCAGATCGGCGACGTCTCGGGCGCGCTCGCGGCCTACCGGCAGGCCTGGCACGTGCTCGCGGAGCAGACCGGGATGGACCCCGGGCCGGAGCTGACCCGGTTGCACGACGACATCCTCCATCACCGCATCGCGGCAAGGCCGGCATCGCCCGGCGGTCGCCCCTCCGGCACGGCGTACGCGCCACCCCGGCAGCTACCGTCGGTGCCTGCGGGTTTCGCGGGCCGCGGCGCCGAGCTGGCCCGGCTCGACGACGAGCTCGACCACGGTGCGGCGCGACCCTCCGGAGTGGGCATCACCGCGGTCAGTGGCATGGCCGGTGTCGGCAAGACCACCCTCGCCCTGCACTGGGCCCACCGCGCGGCCGTGCACTTCCCCGACGGCCAGTTGTACGTCAACCTGCGCGGCTACGACGACGCCGACGCCGTGTCCCCGGCCGACGCGCTGGTCGCCTTCCTGGAGGCCCTCGGTGTGCCGACCGGCCGCATCCCGAGCACCACCGACGCCCGGACCGGGCTCTACCGGAGCCTGCTGGCCACCCGACGTCTGCTCGTCGTGCTCGACAACGCACGCGACGCCGACCAGGTGCGCCCGCTGCTGCCCGGCGCGGGCCGGTGCGTCGTCGTCGTGACGAGCCGGGACCAGCTCAGCAGCCTCGTGGCCACGGAAGGGGCGCGGCCGTTGACGCTGGACGTGCTCACCGCCGAGGAGTCGGCGGACCTGCTGCGCGGTCGGCTGGGCACGGACCGGCTCGCCGCGGAACCGGCGGCCACCGCCGAACTGATCGAGGCGACCGGCCGCCTGCCGCTCGCCCTGTCGCTGGTGGCCGCGCGGATGGCCGGCAAACCCGCCTTCCCGCTCGGAGCCGTCGCGGCGCAGCTGCGTCCGGCCGAGGGCAGGCTTGCCGCGCTGGCCGACGGGGACGTCCGGCGCGTGTTCTCGTGGTCGCACCGTGCGCTGAGCACGGACGCGGCACACCTGTTGCGCCTGCTCGGCCTGCATCCGGGCCCCGACATGACCGGCGACGCCGCCGCGGCGCTGCTCGGGCGGCCCCGAGCCGCCGCGGTGCCGCTGCTGCACGAGCTGACCCGGCTCCATCTGCTGACCGAGCACCAGCCGGGGCGCTACGCGCTGCACGACCTGCTCCGGTCGTACGCGGCCGAGCTGGCGCAGGCGTCCGAGCCCGCCGGCAGCAGGCATGCGGCGAGCAGCCGCCTGTTCGACCACTACCTGCACAGCGCCCATCCCGCGGCGCTGCTGCTCCAGCCGACGTGGACGTCGGTCGACCCGGTGCCGGCACTGGCGGCGAACCTCCACGTGCCGATCCCGGATCGAGCCGCAGCGGTGGCCTGGTTCGCGGCAGAGCATCCCGTCCTGCTGCGGGTGCTGCGGCAGGCCGTCGAGACCGGCTTCGAACGGTACGCAGGCCCGCTGGCCTGGGCGCTGGCGGCGTACCTCGCCCCGCGCGGGCTGTTCGAGGAGCAGCTCGCCGCCCAGCAGGCCGCCCTGCTCGCCGCGGAGCGCATCGGCGATCTGCCCGCACAGGCGCTCGCCGGCCGGATGCTCGCCCGCGCGCTCATGCGGCTCGGCGACCACGATGCCGCCGAGCACCATGTGCGGCAGGCGCTCAAGCTGTACGAGCAGATCGGTGACCTGGACGGTCTCGCGCTGACCCTGCGCCACCTGACCGAGCACTGCACCGCGCGCGGGCGCCTGGCGGAGGCTCTCGCGCACAGCGTCGAGGCGCTGCGGGTCTCCCGGCTGATCGGCAGCGGCTACGCCGAGGCGCGCGCCCTGAACACCAAGGGCTACCTGCACGCCCTCAACGGCGACTACCGGCAGTCCATCGCCGACTGCGCGGAGGCGCTCACCCGGCAGCGGCGGATGGCCGACCGCGTGGGCCAGGCGGCGACGCTGGACAGCCTCGGTTTCGCGCACCACCGGCTCGGCGACCTGGCCCAGGCGGTGACGTGCTACGAGCAGTCCATCGAGCGTTTCCGGGAATCCGCGAACCGCTACCACGAGGCGGAGACGCTGACCCGGCTCGGCGAGGCACACGAGCAGCTGGCGGACCGGCCCGCCGCCGCCGAGGCCTGGCAGCGGGCGAAAGACATCTACGAGGAGCTGGGCGACCCCGCCGCCAACGCGGCCCGGCAACGGCTGGCCCGCGTGCTGTCCGGCTGACCGGGCACCCGTTGTGCGGTGTGGACGCTACGCGGGTGGCAGGGCGAGCACGGCGACGACCGCCCGGTGGTCCGTGCCCGGCACGGTCCGTTCACCGGCGGAGACGCCGACCAGGCCGGGGCCGTGCAGCACGTGGTCGAGCTGCACCAGCGGCGGTACGAGGGTCCTGCCGACCGGCCAGGTGCGGGCCCAGCCGCGCCCCAGCTCGGCGTGGGTGTCGGCCAGCCCCGCCGCGAGCAGGTCGCGCATCGGGGCGTGGTCGAGCGTGGCGTTGAAGTCGCCCAGGAACACCATGTCCGGTCCGGCCATGCGGGCGACGTCGGCGAGCGCGGCCATGTCCCGGGTCCACCGCTCCGGGTCGCCGACCGGGTAGTAGGTATGCACGGCGACCAGGCGTACGGTGCGCCCGCCGACGGTCACCGCCGCGGTGGTCTGCGGCCAGGCCGTGTCGGCGTGCAGCGGGCCGCCGAGGAACAGCGGGAACCGCGAGTAGATCGAGGAGTCGTACTCGGGGCGCAGTTCGTGGTGGGGCAGCAGCCTGTCCAGCCCGGCTTCGGTGAGCGCGGCGATGCCCGCGGTCGGCAGCTGCTGCACGGCGAGCACGTCGATGCGCTCCTCGCGGACCAGGCGCACCAGTTCCTGCGGGTCCGCGCCGCCGACGTTGGCGTTGATCGTGGCCACCCGCAACTCGACCGCCCCGGGCGGGACCTGCCGCCCGTCCGGCAGGAACCGGGGAGCCAGCACCGCGACCTGGCCGGCCACGAGCAGGGCGGCGGCGATCACCGCCCAGCGCGAGCGCAACCCGGGGACGGCGAGCAGAACGCCCAGTCCGAGCAGGCTGAGCACCGCCGCGTACGGGACCAGCACCACGGGCACGGCCAGCGGGGTTCCCGCGTCCAGCCCGGCGAGCCGGACGAGCAGCAGACCGCACGACACCACGAAGACGACGCCGAGGACACAGCGGGCGAGCACGATAGCGACCCGCGCACGCCGCCTGCCGACCACAGGAGTGACGGCGGTGTCTGTCAACTGTCCTCCCCCAAGACCGGAACCCGGCGATCGTAGCGCCTTTTGATCACGCGGCCAGGCCGAGGACCCGGGCGGGGCAGGTCACTCGTCGCCGAGGTCGGTGGCCGTGACGCGCTGGCGGAAGACGTGGTACGTCCAGGCCTGGTAGAGGATGACGACCGGGAGCATGACGACCAGGACGACGGTCATCACCTTGAGCGCGTACGAGCCGGACGCGGTGTTCGCGAGGGTGAGGTCGTTGGCCGCGCCCATCGTGGAGACCATGACGCGCGGATACAGGTTGGTGAAGACGACCAGCACGCTGGTGGCCATGGCGAAGGTGGTGGCGGTGAACGCCCAGCCCTCCTTGCCGTCGCCCGCCAGCCAGGCGGCGGCGAGCACGGCCAGCACCGCGGCGATCTCGATGACGTTGGGGAGGAAGCCCTTGCCCGAGATGACGTGGGACCAGGTGATGTAGACCAGCACCGCGAGCGCGGTGACCGGGGCGAGGCGGCGGGTCAGGCGGGTCGCCCGTTCGCGCACGTCGGCGGTGGTCTTCAGGGCCAGGAACGTGGCCCCGTGCAGCGCGCACAGCAGCACGAAGGTCAGGCCGACGAACAGCGAGTACGGCGGCAGCAGGTCGGCGAACGTGCCCGCGAACTCCTGGTCCGCGCCGATCGGCAGGCCGTGCAGGAGGTCGCCGAGCCCGACGCCGAGCAGGAACGGGGCGATCACGCTGCCGATCGTGAGCAGCACGCTCCAGGTGCGCCGCCAGCGCGGGTGCTTGTCCTTGTCGCGGTACTCGAAGGACATGCCGCGCACGATGAGGCCGACCAGCACCAGCACCAGGGCCAGGTAGAGGGCGGAGAACATGGTGGCGTACCAGCCGGGGAAGGCGGCGAACATGGCCGCGCCGGCGACGACGAGCCAGACCTCGTTGCCGTCCCACAGCGGGCCGATGGAGCTGACCGCCATGCGCCGTCCGGCGTCGTCGCGCCCGACGACCCCGTGCAGCATGCCGACCCCGAAGTCGAAGCCCTCCAGGATGAAGAAGCCCGTCCACAGCACGGCGACGGCGATGAACCACAGGTCGGCGAGTGTCATGGCGGCCTCAGCGGGAGAAGGTCGGCTCAGGCGCGGGGACGTCGTCTTCGGCGGGCACGGTCGGCGGCGGGGCCTTGCGGGCGTAGCGCAGCATCAGCACCAGCCAGACGACGGTCAGCGCGTTGTAGAGCAGGAAGAAGATGGTCAGGCTGATCGCGACGGTGGTGGCGCTGACCGACGGTGAGACGCCGTTCTTCGTCAGCATGAGGCCCTGCACGATCCAGGGCTGGCGGCCGTTCTCGGTCAGCATCCAGCCTGCCGTGTTCATCAGGAACGGCAGGACCGCGGCCCAGGCGGCGACGCCCAGGAACCGGTGCGCGGTCTCCAGCCGTTTGCGCCGCATCACCCACAGCCCCCACAGCGACAGCAGGAAGGCCACCACCGCGGTGTACGCCATCACGCGCATGGCCCAGTACTGGATGAACACGTTGGGCACGTAGTCGCCGGGGCCGTACTGCTGCTGGTACTGGGCGTTGATCTCGTTGAGCCCGATGACCTGGCCGTTCCAGTGGTTGGTGGCGAGCAGCGACAGGATGTGCGGCACTTCGATGATCTTCGTGGGGGTCTGGTCCTGCTTGCCCCCGCCGATCTGGATGATCGAGAACGAGCACGGCTGGCAGGTCTCCCACTGCGCCTCGGCGGCGGCGATCTTCATCGGCTGGTACTTGGCCTCGACGACGCCGAGTTCGCTGCCCACGAACATCGCGAAGATCATGGTCGGGGCCAGGACGATGAGCGAGAGCTTGGCCGTGGGGGCGAAGACCTCGGGGTGGGACTTGCGGCGCAGGTGCCAGGCCGACACGGCGAGCATGAGGGCGCAGCCGGTGGCCGTCGCGGCGAGCAGCACGTGGGCGTACCCCCACAGGAACACCGGGTTGGTCATCACCGCCCAGATGTCGTTGAGCTGGGGACGGCCGGTCGTCGGGTTGATCTCGTAGCCGACCGGGTGCTGCATCCACGAGTTCGCGGCCATGATGAACGCCGCCGACCCGGCGGCGCCCAGCGCCACCAGCCAGATCGCGGCGAGATGGATGCGCGGCGACAGCTTGCCCCAGCCGAAGATCCACAGGCCGAGGAAGGTCGACTCCAGGAAGAACGCGGCCAGGCCCTCCATCGCCAGCGGCGCACCGAACACGTCGCCGACCATCCGGGAGTACGCCGACCAGTCCATGCCGAACTGGAACTCCTGGACCAGGCCGGTGACCACGCCGACGGCGACGTTGATCACCAGCAGCACGCCGAAGAACTTCGTCGCCCGCAGGTACTCGTCGCGGCCGGTGCGGTGCCAGACGGTCTGCAGGATCGCGGTGAGGAAGGCGAGCCCGATGGTGATCGGCACGAAGATGAAGTGGTAGATCGACGTCATCGCGAACTGAATCCGGGCCAGATCTACGTTCGACATGATTGCCACGCCTCCGCCACCAGGGAGCCTTCGTGCTCATTCTGCCCAGGTGACCGCGCCGAGATGACAAAACTGGCAAAATTCTCAGATCCGTCGTAAGGGGCCGGTCGGGCGCGCCTTGAGCGGGTGCGCCCGACCGGCCGGTGTCGGCTTACTGGAAGGTGATGTGGTCGATGGTGACGGTGGAGTTGCCGCCGTACCAGAAGCCCATGGCCAGCTGGGACGGCGAATTGCGGTTGATGCCGTTGGCGACCATCGGGATCTTGATGTCCTGGTACGCAGTGGTGATCGCCGGGTGTGCTCCCCCGTCGAGGGTGAAGTCGGCGAACACCTTCGTCGACCCGCCCAGGCCCAGGTTGAAGTGGGTCTGCTCGCCGCCGGCGGTGCCCTTGATGCGCACGACCAGGTAGGTGTAGGCGCTGAGGTCCACGCCGACGTCGGAGCCGAACCAGCCGCAGTTGTTGTAGCGCAGGCTCAGCGCCCCGCCGGTCACGACGCCGGAACCGCCGCCGTCGAGGAAGCAGTTGCCGCCGGTCCACTTACCCAGGTCGTTCTGGCTCGCCGACGGGTACGCCGGGGTGCCGTCGTAGTTGTCCAGCACCAGCCCGGTCGGCGGCTGCGGCGTCGCATCCGTCGTGACCGTGACCGTGTTGCTCGTCGCCGACCGGTTGCCGGCGGCGTCCCGGGCCTTGACCGTGTAGGCGTAGGCCGTGGACGCGGTCAGGCCGGTGTCGGTGAACGAGGTGCCCGTCGGGCTGCCGACCAGGGTCGCGCCCCGGAACACCTCGTAGCCGGTCACGGCCACGTTGTCCGTCGACGCCGTCCACGACAACGACACGCTCGTGTCGGTCTTGCCGGTCGACGACAGCGTGGGCGCGCTCGGCGCGGTGCAGTCGCCCGAGCAGCCCGTCGTCGTCGCCGACACCGTCGCCGACTGCCCGGACACGTTGCCCCCGGCGTCGACCGCCCGGACCGTGTACTGGTACGTCTGCCCCGGCGAGCGGCCCGAGTCGGTGAACGACGTGCCCGACGCGGTGCCGACCTGCACACCGCCACGGAACACCTGGTAGCCGGTCACGCCCACGTTGTCCGTCGACGCCGACCAGGACAGCGACACGCTCGTGTTCGTCACGCCGGACACGGTCAGGCCCGTCGGCGTCGACGGGGCCGTGCAGTCACCCGTGCAGGAGCCTACGGTGACCGAGGACGCGAGCACGTTGTAGCCCTTGGCCGCGTCCCAGGTTCCGGTGTTGGCCAGCCGGATCGAGTACTCCGGCCGGGACTGCAGTGCCGCGGTCGGGTCCGGCAGCCACAGCGCCAGCTTGTAGTTGCCCGCGACCGCGCCGCCGGGCACGGTGACACTCGCGGTGACGGTGCTCGCGCCGGCCAACCAGCTGCGCGGGTCCACGCTGCTCAGCGGCAGGTTGTAGCGGTTGGTGCCATTGTCGAGCACCAGGTAGGCGGTCCGGCTCTTGATCAGACCGGACCAGCCGTCGTTGTTCAGGTGCGCGGTCAGGGCCAGGCTGCCGCCGGGGGCGACGGTGGTCGGGAAGGTGGCGTCGAGCAGCCTCAGGCGATACCCCATCTTGCGCTTGATGCGGGTGAAGCAGGTCTCGGCCGGGTCGTTGCCGCTCGCGGCGAGGTTGGCGGCCTTCCACTTGTCGGTGTTGACGGCCGCGTAGTCCTCGTTGATCTCGGTGAAGTTGAGTCTGTTCATCTCGGTCTGCGCGTTGACGCAGGCGGCGTCGTTGTAGCCGTCGGAGCCGCAGGTCTCCCCGCCGACCATCTTGTTGAACCCGGTCGAGGTGGCCAGGTCGTACATCCACTGCTTCTTCTGCTCGATGTAGTACCAGCCCATCCAGGACGGGTTGTCGTAGGTGCCCATGTCGTTGACGTCGGCGAGGAAGCAGTCGTTGTGGAAGCTGATCCGGTCCTTCTGCGCCTGGGTCAGCCCGCAGCCCTCGGGCACGACGCAGGACGTCGGGTCGATCATCTCCTTGATGTAGATCGGGTAGCGCATCGCCAGGGGGATGCTCGCCGGGGTGGTGTCGGCGATCTTCTTGACGATGCGGTACCGGGCGGGCGCCTCCTCGACCGAGGACGAGTTGGTGAGGGTGCCGGTGTGCCACTCCCCCCACGCGCCGAGATAGCCGGTCTCCAGGTGCAGCACGACGTCGGCGTTCGCGCTGATCACGGCATTGACCTGGGCGATGTGGGCGAGGATCTGCGACTCGGCGACGCTGGCGTAGCCGTCCCAGGTGTACGCGGGCCGCAGGACGATCTTCATCCCGGCGGTGCGGACGGCGGCGAGGCCGGAGGCGAGGTTGTCGAGCAGCGCCTGCGGCAGGGCCTGGGTCTTGTACTTGTCCAGGTGCAGGTAGCTGTGCACCAGGGTGTTGCCGTTGGCCTTGGCGCGGGCGAAGGTCCGGTCGAGCAGGTCCGGGTTGAAGCCGGGGATGGTGGCGGCGTTGACGTAGTCGTTGACCGCCGGGTCGTTGATGATCTCGTAGCGGTTGTGGTAACCGCGCTCCGGGTTGGCGAACGCGGTGGCCAGGTCGGCCGAGTACGTGACGGTCGCGGCCTGGGCCGGCGTGGCACCGAGCGCCACGGCGGCGACGGTGGCCAGTAACGTTGTCGCGGTGAACATCCGCATGAAGCGGGTGGGCATGGCAGCCTTCCTGTGCATCGGGAGGGTAGGCCGCCTGGCCGGGTCGGGAGCCCTGCCAGGCGGCCGGGCGGTCACTGGAACGAGATGTGGTCGATGGTGATGGTCGAGTTGCCGCCGTACCAGAAGCCCATGGCCAGCTGGGACGGGCTGTTGCGGTTGATGCCGTTGGCGACCATCGGGATCTTGATGTCCTGGTAGGACGTCGTGATCACCGGATGCGCGCCGCCGTCGAGGGTGAAATCGCCGAACACCTTCGTCGAGCCGCCCAGACCCAGGTTGAAGTGGGCCTGCTCGCCACCGGCGGTGCCCTTGATGCGTACGACCAGGTAGGTGTACGAGGACAGGTCCACGCCGACGTCGGAGCCGAACCAGCCGCAGTTGTTGTAGCGCAGGCTCAGCGCGCCACCGGTCACGACGCCGGAACCACCGCCGTCGAGGAAGCAGTTGCCGCCGGTCCACTTGCCCAGATCGTTCTGGCTCGCCGACGGGTAAGCCGGGGTGCCGTCGTAGTTGTCGAGCACCAGGCCGGTGGGCTGCGGCGGCGCCGCGTTCGTGGTGACGGCGACCGTGTTGCTGGCCGCCGACCGGTTGCCCGCCGCGTCACGTGCCTTGACGGTGTAGCTGTAGGCCGTCGACGCGGTCAACCCGGTGTCGGTGTACGACGTGCCCGTCGGACTGCCGACCAGCGTCCCGCCCCGGAACACCTCGTAGCCCGTCACGCCCACGTTGTCCGTGGATGCCGTCCACGACAGCGACACACTCGTGTCGGTCTTGCCCGACGAGGACAGAGTGGGAGCACTCGGGGCAGTGCAGTCACCCGCGCAGCCCGTGGTCGTCGCCGACACCGTTGCGGACGAATTGGACACATTGCCCGCCGCGTCGACCGCCCGGACCGTGTACTGGTACGTCTGTCCCGGCGAGCGCCCGCTGTCGGTGTACGTCGTCCCGGTCGGGGTGCCGACCTGGACGCCGTCGCGCAGCACCTGGTAGCCGGTCACGCCGACGTTGTCGGTCGAGGCGGACCAGGACAACGACACGCTGGTGTCGGTGACGCCGGTGACGGCGAGGTTCGCCGGGACCGACGGTGCGGCGCAGTCGCCGGTGCAGGTCCCCGAGGTGCTGACCGCGCCGAGGTTCACCCAGCCGTCCGCGCCCTGGTTGCTGTTCGCGAACGACAGCGGCAGGCGCGGCCGCCACTGATCGATGATCCAGTCGGTGAGCCTGCTGGCGGCGGGACGGGCTCGTAGCACGTCCTGGGTCACCGCCTCCAGTGGGTTGCGCACCTTCAGGACCAGGCTGTAAGCGCCTGCGGGCACGCCCGCGGTGCTGACGGTCGTGGCGAAGTTGACCGGCCGGCCGAAGTCGAGGTACTTCGGGTCGGCGCCCACGTTCCAGTCCGGGAAGGCGCGGATCTTCAGGGGCTGCACGGTGCGCAGGTCCCAGCTGGTGTCCCAGGTCTTCACGACTGTGCCCGCGCTGTTGCGCAGGCCGAGCTGCACCGTCCACGGGTAGTAGAACGGGGCGACGCCGTCGTTCTGCATCGTGACGCCGACCTTGAAGGTGCCCGAGGCGGTGGCGTTGAAGTTGGCCTGCGGGATGTGCAGGTTGTAGCCCATCTTGCGGACACCGGCGGAGACCTTCGGGTCGCTGGTGCTGTACCCGCCCGCGCCGGTCTGGTTGATCATCCAGGTGATGTGGGTGAGCTCGGTCGCCGCGAGCACGTCGTCGACCTGCCCGGACCCGCCCGGCCAGTTGGCGTAGAGGGTGCCCTGGATCTCGGGCCGGGCCTCGCCGCCGATGGACTGGGTGACCCACCGGTTCTCGGTGCCGGTGTTGAGCTGCAGCTGCAGGAACGCGTCCTCCCAGCCGTTCATCGACATCGGCAGCGTCATGCTCTTGAGCTGCCCGCCGCTGCGGAACTCCTTGTACGGCCAGGAGTCGTCGTGGAAGCCGATGTTCGCCGTCTCGGTGCCGGCGAGCGGGTAGCGGACCTCCAGCTGGATGTTGTCGAACGCGGTGTCGTACGCGCCGATGATGGTGCGGATGGTGGTGTCGGTCGGCATCAGGTTCGGGTAGCCGTCGGCCAGGTCGCGGTCATACGGCCAGGTGTGCCACTCGCCCCACAGGCCGACCAGGCCCAGCGACATGAACCCGATGCGCGGGTCGGCGGTGCCGCCCGGCCCGGCCTTGTCGTAGCGGGCGGCGAACGCGTTGATGAAGGTGACCAGCGCGCTGATGACGTCCGGGTCGTCGTAGTCGGGGCTGACGGTGCCCCAGAACCCGTTGGTGCGCAGCGCCATCTTGCCGTTCAGGCACGGCGGGATGCCGTTGCCGGGGTGGGTGCCGCTGCCGCCCGGGTACTCCAGGTAGAAGCGGAACGCGGTCTGGCGGCTCCAGACGGCGGCCTCGTCGAGCGCCTTCTCGAACACGCTCCAGTCGATGTTGGCGCAGTCGGCCGGGTCCTTCATCACCTCGTTGAGGGCGAAGTAGCTCCAGACCAGGCCGCCGGGGTACTTGGTGGACAGGTTGTCACCGGGGAAGAGATAGGGGGCGAACCCCTTCAGCGGCTGGCCGAGCGCGGCGTCGGCGTAGGTGTAGGTGTGGGTGGTCAGGCTGGTGTCGGGGCCGGGTCCGGCGGGCGGCCGGGCGGGCGGACCCGCGGGTGCGGCGGCCGCGCTGGTGGCGACCAGCGCGATCGTCAGCGCTGCCGCCGTGGTGGCGAGCAGCTTGCGTACGGATGGCATGAACCGTTGTTCCCTTCGGGACGAAGTGCAGGAACAGCAAGGGGTTCGGTGCGGGCGCCGCCGACGGGGTGCCGGCGGCGCCGTGGTGCGGTGGTGCGTCGGCGTCGTCAGCGGGTGGTGACGGCTCCGAGGTGCAGCCAGCCGGTGTGGATGTCCTGGCTGGTGTTGGCGAACCGCAACGGGATGCCGTTGGGCAGCGGGTTGGCCACGCGCAGCACGATGTCGTAGCTGCCGGGGCGCAGGCCGCGGGTGTCGATGCGGCTGGTCAGCTCGGCGGGGTCCTGGCCGGGCTGGATGCCGGTCACGGTCCAGTCGGTCTTCCAGCGCTTCACCAGACGGCCCTGGCTGTCGACGGCGGCCAGTTCGGCGCGCCAGTCGTAGTAGAAGGGCGCGGTGCCGCGGTTGGCCACGCGCACCGAGACGCGGTCGCGGGACAGCGCCGCCTCGGTGACGGTCAGTTCGTAGCCCAGCGACTTGGCGGCGGCCAGGGCGCGGAAGTACTCGTCGCCGGTGTAGCCGTCGGGGGCGAACGCCGCGTGGTTGATCATCCAGCTGATGTGGGTCTGGTCGACGGACTGGGTGAAGTCCTCGTACTGCCCGCAGCTGACCGGATGCTCGAACAGGCAGGACTGGATCTCGGGGCGCAGCTCGCCACCGATCGGCTCACGCTGCCACTTGTCGGTGACGCCCTCGTCGATGAGGCGCTGCACGAAGTGCCACGACTGCACGGGCAGCGTCTCGAAGGCGAACGAGTCGTCGTGGTAGCCGATGCCCAGCTCCTTGTTCTGCGCGCTCGGATAGCGGGCCAGCAGCCGGGTCTCGTCGAACGAGGTCTCGAAGTCGTTCAGGATGCCGGTGAGGATCTCGGTGGACGGCATCCAGTTCTCCGGCTTGGTCCAGCCGTCGTAGGGCCAGGTGTGCCACTCGCCCCAGAAGCCGATCAGGCCGAGGGTGAGGAAGCCGATGCGCGGATCGCCGTCGTACCTGCGCCCGAGCGCGGTGATGAAGTTCTGCAGAGCGCTGACCAGGCGCGGGTCGCTGTAGTCGGGGGCGACGCTGACGCCGTTGTTGCCGAAGTCGTCGTAGGCGTGGGTGTCCAGGCCCTGGTCCAGCAGGTACTGCGGGATGCCGGTGGGCTTGCCCGGGTAGTCGAGGTAGAACCGGAACACGGCCTGGTGGCCGCGGGCGGCGATGGCGTTGAGCTGCCGTTCGACGGCGTCCCAGCGGAACTGGTTCGGGCCGGTCATCACGTCGCGCACCGGCAGGTAGAACCATTCCATGCTGTACGGGAACGTCTGGTAGCTGCCCGCGTATGGCATGAAGCCCTTGAGCGGGTTGTCTGCGGGCGCGGAGGTGTAGGCCAGCGGCGTCCACGCCGGTGTGGTGGGCGCGGGCCGGGCCGCGGCGGGGGTGCCCGCGGCGAGGGTGAGGGCCGCCAGCAGGGCGACCGTGAGGCGGATTGTTCTTCTCATGTGGGTTTCCTCGGTCGGGGGTGGGCCGGCCAGGCCCCCGTCGCCTGGCCGGAGCGTGCGGGCAGGGTCAGCCGACGGTGATGCGGTCGATGTCGGGAGCCCAGTCAGAGGGGTTGGCGAAGGTGATCGTGTTGTTGCCGGCGCCCAGGTTCAGGGTGACCGTGGTGGTGCCGACGGTGTCCCAGTTGGCGGTGGGCGCGAAGTTCACCGTCTGGCCGTTGACCGTGGCGGAACGCGCCACGGCCGACAGGTAGTGGATCGTCACGGTGCGCGCGCCGCCCGTGCCGCCGGCGACGTTGTTGAACGACAGGGTCGCGCCGCTGCCGACGTAGCCGACCTTCGAGCCGCCCGAGCAGGCCGCGCAGGATGCCACGGCCGCTGTGCCGGTGCGGGTGTTGCCGGAGGACTCGGCCTCGTAGCTGACCGGTGTCGTGCCGCCCGCGTTGGTCGTCACGGTCAGCGGGCTGGATGCGGCCGAGTAGTTCCCGGCGGCGTCATAGGCCTTGATCGTGTACGTGTAGGAGGTCGACGCGGCCAACCCGGTGTCGGTGAAACCGGTGGTCGTCGACGTGCCGACCGGGCTGCCGCCGCGCAGGATCTGGTAGCCGGTCACGCCGACGTTGTCGGTGGAGCCGCTCCACGACAGCGTGACGGAGCTTGCGGTCTTGCTCGGCGAGGCCAGGCCGGTGGGGGTGCTCGGCGCGGTGGTGTCGCCACCGCCACCTGCCGTGGACACCGTGATGCGGTCGATGTCGGGAGCCCAGCCGGACGGGTTGGCGACGGTGATCGTGTTGCTGCCTGCGGCGAGGTTGAGCGTGACGGTGGTGGAGCCGACGGTGGTCCAGCTGCCGGTGGAGGCGAAGTTGACGGTCTGCCCGTTGACCGTGGCGGTGCGCGCCTCGGCCGTCAGGTAGTAGACCGTCACCGTGCGCGAGCCGCCGGTGCCTCCGGCGACGTTGGTGAACGCCAGCGCCGCCCCGTTGCCGAGGTAGCCGACCTTCGACCCGCCCGAGCATGTGGAGCACGCCGCCACCAGGGCGCCGCCGGTGAGCGTGTTACCCGAGGCCTCCGCCTCGTAGCCGGTGGGCGTGCCACCGCCTGACGTGGTGGACACGGTGACGGTGTTGCTTGCCGCGGACCGGTTGCCGGCCGCGTCCCGGGCCTTGACGGTGTAGCTGTAGCTCGTCGAAGCGGCCAGGCCGGTGTCGGTGAACGAGGTCCCGGCCGGGCTGCCGACCAGCGTCGCGCCGCGGAACACCTCGTAGCCGGTCACCCCGACGTTGTCGGTCGAGGCGGACCAGGACAGCGAGATCGACGACGACGTCTGGCCGGTGGAGGTGAAGCCCGTGGGGACCGAGGGTGCGGTGGTGTCGCCGCCGCCGGTGCCGACGGTCACCGCGCCCAGGCCGAGCCAGCCGTCCGCGTTCTGGGTGGTGTTGGCGAAACGCAGCTTCTTGGCGTCGGCGTCGACGGCCTCGAGGGGGTTCTTCACCCGCAGCACCCACTGGTAGCTGCCCTGCGGCACCGCGGAGAGGTTGACGCTGGTCTGGAAGTACTGCGGGTAGCCGAAGCTGCGGTAGGTGGGATCGGAACCCACGTTCCAGTCCGGGAACGCCCGGATCGACAGCGGCTGCACGGAACGCAGGTCCCACGGGGTGTCCCAGGTCTGCACCACGGCGCCCGAGCTGTTCTTGAGCCCGAGGGTCATGGTCCAGGGGTAGTAGAACGGGGCGACGCCGGTGTTGCTGATCTGCACGCCGACGTTGGTCGTGCCGCTCGCGGTGTCCTTGAAGTAGGAGTTGCCGACGGTGAGGTTGTAGCCCATCGCCCGCACCGCGGCCGAGACGTTCGCGTCGGTGGGCGAGTAGGCGGCGCTCCCCTCGTTGATCATCCAGGTGGCGTGGGCGAGCTCGATGCACGCCTTGAGGTTGTCGACCGTGCCGGAGCCGTTCGGCCAGGACTGGAACGCGAACGTCTGGATCTCGGGGCGCAGCTCACCGCCGATCGAGCTGCTGATCCACTTGTTCTCGGTGCCGGTGGCGATGTTGCGCTGCAGGTGGGCGTAGGAGGCGCCACCCATCGACTGGGGCAGGGTCACGCCCTGCAGCGGCGAGCCCTCCCGGAAGCAGAACGAGTCGTCGTGGTAGCCGATGTCGCGGGAGTTGGCCGCGCCGCCGGCCGCGTCGGCGTAGCGGATCTCGACCTTGGTGGTGTTGAACGCGGTGTCGAAGGCGGCGACGAGCTGCGCCCCGTTGGCGTCGGTGGGCATGTAGTTGGGCAGCCCGTCGCCGGTGTCGGTGTCGTAGGGCCAGGTGTGCCACTCGCCCCACAGCCCGACCAGGCCCAGGTGGATGAACCCGAGCCGGGGGTCGCCGTCGTAGCGGGCCCCGAACGCGGCGATGAAGTTCTTCAACGCGTTGATCAGGAACGGGCTGTCGTAGTCGGGGTGCGTGACGTTCCAGGTGGCGTCGGCGCGGGTGGCGACGTTGCCGTTGAAGCACGGCGGGATGGCGTTGGCCGGGTGGCTGCCGGTGCCGCCGGGGTAGGTCATGTAGATGCGGATGGCGGCCTGGTTGCCGTAGCCGGCGGTCTCGGCCAGCATGCTGTCGATGATCGACCAGTGGTAGCTGCCGCAGTTCCCGGCGTTGGTCATGATCTCGGACAGGCCGAAGTAGCCCCAGGTCAGCGCGTGCGGGAAGCCGTTGTTCTGGTCGCCGCCGGGCGTGTAGAACCGGGCCCAGCCTTTGAGCGGGTTGTCCACCGGCCCGGGGGCCGCGGTCAGCGCGTGGACCTGCAGGGACGAGTCGGGACTGGCGGGCGCCGCGGGACGGGGCGGCGGCCCGGCGGGAGCGGCTGACGCGCCGGACGGGCTGGTGAGCGTCAGTGCCGCACCGAGGGCGGCAGCGGCGAGGGCGGCCAGGACGGTACGGCCGCGTGAACGTGATTTCACGGTGATCTCCGGTGGGAGTCGGGCTGTTCTCCGGGCGGTGCGGGGTGCCTGTGCCACGCGGGCACACCACTGAGCCGACTCGCAGGGTCCACATAGTCCCTGGTCGGAGCATCGGCACAGCAGTTCTGAGCTGGTCGTCCTCCTCGTCGTTACCGAAGTAATACGAAGAGGTGTTGACAAAATTTCGAAGGTCTACATCATTATTCGAGAGCGGGGCGGCTGGCAAGAGCCGACCGATAGACGGATCCGAGGACGTTGATGAGCTCGACAAAACCGCGAGACGACCGGCGGGCGGCGTGGCTGTTCCTGCTGCCGGTGCTGGTCGGATTCGCCGTCTTCTACGGCTACCCGGCCGCCCGGGGCGTGTGGTACTCGGTCACCGACTACAACATGCTCAACACCGCGACGTACGTCGGCGCGGAGAACTACACCAAGCTGCTGGCCGACGAGCAGTTCTGGAACGCCATGCTGGTCACCGCCTGGTACGTGGTGCTCAACATCGGCTCGCAGACCCTGCTGGCATTGGGCATCGCCTCGCTGATGCACCGGCTGACCCGCTCGGTCGTGCTGCGGGCGACGCTGCTGCTGCCGTGGCTGGTCCCCAACGTCACCATCGGCCTGCTCTGGATGTGGCTGCTGGACACCAACCTCGGCTTCGTCAACCAGCTGCTGCACACCGTAGGCCTGGGCCCGGTCGGCTTCTTCACCGACGAGACCTGGGCGATGCCGACCGTGGCCGGCATCAACACCTGGGCCTACACCGGCTACACGGCGCTGCTGCTCTACGCCGGGATGCTGCAGATCCCGCAGTACCTCTACGAGGGCGCGTCGATCGACGGCGCGGGCGAGTGGCGGATGTTCCGGCGGATCACCCTGCCGCTGCTGCGGCCGGTGCTGGCGCTGGTGCTGGTCGTGTCGCTGATCGGCTCGTTCCAGATCTTCGACACCATCGCGGTCACCACCAAGGGCGGCCCGGTCTCGGCCACGCAGGTCATCTACTACTTCATCTACCTGCAGGCGTTCAAGTACTTCCACATGGGCTACGCCGCGGCGGCGGCGGTCTTCCTGGCCCTGATCCTCGGCGTGCTCACCGCGATACAGATGCGCCTGCTGCGCGCCTCGCGCTCGGACCTGGCGTGAAGGGGACGACAGCCATGACACCGAAATCCTTCAACCTCGGACGCGCCCTGGCCTGGGTGGCGATAACCGTGGTCATCGTGGTGACCGTCTTCCCGTTCTGGTGGATGATCCGCACGGCGCTCACTCCGGCCGCCGACATCTACACCGACAACGCGAGCCTGCTGCCCGAACATCCGACACTGATCAACTTCCTGCGGGTGCTCGGCCTGACCACCGAGGCCGAGGCCCGCGCGGCGGGCGGCTCCGGCGCGCACCTCAACTTCGCCGGCTACCTGTGGAACTCGATCGTCTACTGCGGACTGATCGCCGCGGTGCAGACCCTGTTCTGCGCGATGGCCGGGTACGCGTTCGCCCGGCTGCGCTTCCCCGGCCGCGACCTGGTGTTCGCGATCGTGATCGCGGCCCTGATGGTGCCGCCGATCTTCACGCTGCTGCCCAACTTCATCCTGGTCAAGGACCTCGGCTGGATGAACACCATGGCCGGCATGGTCGCCCCGACGATCCTGATGACCCCGTTCGCGGTGTTCTTCCTGCGCCAGTTCTTCCTGTCGCTGCCCCGCGACGTGGAGGAAGCGGCGATCCTCGACGGCAACGGCCCGTGGGGCATCTTCTGGCGCATCGCGCTGCCGATGAGCCGCGGCCCGCTCATCACGATCGGGCTGACCACGACCGTGTGGGCGTGGAAGGACTACCTGTGGCCGCTGCTGGTCGGCCGGGACGAGGAGAACCGCCTGGTCACGGTCGCGCTCGGGGTGTTCCTGCAGCAGTCGCCCAACACCCAACCCGACTGGACCGGCCTGATGGCCGCCTCGACGCTGTCGGTCCTGCCCGTGCTGCTCCTGCTCGTGTTCGTGGGCAAGCGGCTGGTCCAGTCCCTGAACTTCACCGGAAGCAAGTGACACACCCACCCCCGAGAAAGAAGGAAATGATGATCCGCACATCACGGGTCGGGGCGGCGCTGCTGACCCTGGCTGTGGCGGCCGGCATGGCCGCGTGCAGCAGCAGCACCGAGGAGGAGCCCGGCGCGGCCGTGACCCTCGACTACTGGCTGTGGGACGACAACCAGAAGGCGTCCTACCAGCAGTGCGCCGACGAGTTCACGAAGGCCAACCCGAACATCACCATCAAGATCAGCCAGGCGGCCTGGAACGAGTACTGGCAGAACCTGACCACGCAGATCGCCGCGGGTGACGCGCCGGACGTGTGGACCAACCAGGGCTCGTACTACCCGCAGTTCGTCAGCTCCGGGCAGATCCTCGACATCCAGCCCTACGTCACCGCCGACAAGGTGGACCTGTCGCAGTACCAGGGCGGCCTGGCCGACCTGTTCACCAAGGGCGACCAGCGCTTCGGCCTGCCGAAGGACTGGGACACCATGGCCCTGGTCTACAACACCGAGCACCTCAAGGCCCAGGGCATCGACGCCGCGTCACTGGCGAACCTGACCTGGAACCCGACCGACGGCGGCACCTTCGAGCAGCTCATCGCGAAGGCCACGGTCGACGAGAAGGGCCGCAACGGCCTGGACCCGGCGTTCGACAAGACCAAGGTCAAGGTGTTCGGCTACCTGCCGGAGTGGGCCGACGGCTCGCAGGGCCAGAACGGCTGGGGCAACCTGGCCGCCAGCAACGGGTTCACCTACCTGGACAAGAACCCGTGGGGCACCCAGTACAAGTACGACGACCCCAAGCTGGCCCAGACCATCGACTGGTTCAAGTCGCTGAGCGCCAAGGGTTACGCCCCCGCGCTGGACAAGGCATCCACGCTGAGCCGTGACTCCCTGCTCAACGCGGGCAAGGGCGCGATCACCTTCGCGGGCTCCTGGATGATCAACAGCTACCTGGGTGAGGGCGCGAAGCTGAAGTTCGCGTTCGCTCCGCTGCCGGCCGGCCCGCAGGGCCGCAAGACGGCGATCAACGGTCTGTCGGACGCGATCTGGGCCGGCACCAAGCACAAGGACGAGGCCTGGAAGTGGGTCAAGTTCCTGGGCTCGGCCGAGTGCCAGAACATCGTGGGCGGCAACGGCGTGGTCTTCCCCGCCATCAAGACCGCCAGCGAGAAGGCCCTGGCCGCGCACACCGCCAAGGGCCGCGACGTGAAGGTGTTCGTCGACGAGGCCGCCGCGCCCGGTGGCACGTTCTTCGTGCCGATCACCGAGCACGGCAACGAGGTCAGCCAGCTCGTGCAGGACGCCATCCAGTCGGCGATCCTCGGCCAGAGCGACTCGGCCACCGCCCTGAAGAAGGCCAACGACCAGGTCAACGCCCTGTTCAAGTAGGCCCCGCACGAACCGGTGCGGCGGGACGCGCTGATGCGTCCCGCCGCACCCCCACACCAGCGACTCATTGCATCTCACCCGCCAAGGAGAACCATGGCACTGCTCATCGAGCTGGCCGGCCACACTTTCGCCCTCGAACACGACGGCCCCGGCAGCCCGCAAGCAGCCGACGGGGGCCTGGTCCTGCCACCGGGACGGGTCGCGTTGCTGCACGGACTGGGCGATGCCCTGTTCTACCGGCACGGGCACAACTCATGGAGCCCCTGCGGCTGGCGGCGGCTGAGCGAGGCTCCGCTGCGCATCGCCAACCCGCAGCGGCGGCTCACCGCCGACGACACCGTCTGGGACGACCCGGCCCGCCACCACTCCTCCGCGGTGGCCGCGCTGGACGCCGGTGACGGCAACGTCCTGCTGCTGGGCGCGCTCGGCCTGGGCGTGCCGCGGCTGGCCGCCGACCGGGACACCATCTCCGGCTGGTACGAGACCGGCGCCCACCCCTGGTTCGCCGCGTACGGCCCCGAGGACGAGGTCTTCGCCGCGTACACCCGGCAGTTGGCGCAGCGCCTGGGCAGCAGCGGCCGCCGCGCCGGCAACGTCTGGTGCTCCTGGTACGCCTACTACGAGACCATCACCGAGCAGCAGCTCGCCAAGGACGTCGACGACCTGCGCGGGCTGCCGTTCGACGTGGTGCAGGTCGACGACGGCTGGGAGCGGCTGGTCGGTGACTGGCAGCCCAACCACAAGTTCCCGTCCGGCATGAAGGCGCTGGCGGACCGGATCACCGACGCGGGCATGACAGCCGGGCTGTGGCTGGCCCCGTTCATCGCCCTGCCCGGCTCCGAACTGGCCCGCGAGCGGCCCGAGATGCTGCTCCGCGACTCCCGCGGGGAGCTGGTCATCGCCGGCAACAACTGGGGCAGCGGCTACCACGCCCTCGACCTGTCCCGGCCCGCGACCCGCGAGTACCTGACCGAGTTGACCCACCGGGTGGTGCACGAATGGGGCTTCAAGTACCTCAAGCTCGACTTCGTCAACGCCGGGGCCGCGCCGGGCGTACGCGCCGACGGCGGCGAGCGCGAGCAGTCCTACCGCGACGCGCTCGCGCTGATCCGCGAGGTCGCCGGGGACGACGTCTACCTGCTGGGCAGCGGCGCGATGCTGCTGCCGTCGCTGGGCATCCTCGACGGGCTGCGCAGCGGGCCGGACGTCGCACCGATGTGGCAGAACTACGCCAGCGACGACCCGTCGGACGCGATGGCCCGCAACGCGGTGGTCAACACGCTGCACCGGTTGTGGCAGCAGCCGCTGGCCGAGGTCGACCCGGACGTCATCTACTTCCGCAGCCGCCTGAACCTGCTCACCGAGCAGCAGCTGGAGTGGCTGCGGGACCTGGCCGACATCTGCCGGTTCCGGGCCGTGTCCGACCCGCCGAGCTGGCTGTCGGCCACCGAGCTGGACGACATGACCGGTTACCTGGCGGCGCGCCCGGACATCCGGCAGCTCGGCCGGTACGAGTACGCCGTCGACGGGCGGCGGGTCGACTTCGCCCCGGCGGTGACTCCCGCGGCGCAGGCCTACCCCATCTCCTGAAGGCGCTCCGGCCGCGGCGGCCCGGTTGCACTCCCCCGCCAGGGGGAGCACGCAGCCGGGCCCGGATCGTCAGCTCACTGTCCGTGGGCTTGCCATCACTTCACGATTTTGTAAAGATCAAAGCGTATTGTGCGGGTCTTCCCGCACGCAAACAAGGGACAGAACGTGACAGAGCTAGCAACGACCGGAACGGATCTGCCGCGGCTGCGCGAGCTCAACTCGTTGAGCATCGTGCGGGCGCTGCGTGACCACCCGCCGTCCACCGTCACCGAGCTGTCCCAGCGCACCGGCCTGTCCCGGCCCGCCGTCGACGTCATCGCCCAAGGGCTGGTCACCGACGGCTGGGCCACCGTGCTCGAACCCGGCGCGAGCAGCGCCGTCGGCCGCCCCGCCCGGCGCTACCAGTTCCGCGCCGGTGCCGGGTATGTCGTGGGCGTCGACGTGGGCGTGCACAAGATCCTGGCGCTGCTGGCCGACCTCGACGGCAACATCGTGCACTCCGTACGGCAGTCCGTCGCCGCCGAAGCCGCGCCCACCGAACGTCTCGCCGTGCTCGACGCCGTGCTCGACGCCTGCGTGGCCGGGGCCGGCAAGTCCCCGGGCGACATCTGGGCCGTCACCGCCGCGGTCACCGGCGCCGTCGACGCCGCCGGGCGGACCAGCTTCTTCACCCCGCTGCCGGGCTGGAAGAGCGTCGACCTGGCCGGGCACCTCGGCGGGCGCTTCTCCTGCCCGATTGTGGTGGAGAACGACTGCAAGCTCGCGGCCCTGGCCGAGCGGTGGAAAGGCGCGGCGACCGACGCCGACGACATCGTCTACCTGCTCGGCGGCATGCGCAACGGCGCCGGCCTGATCATCGACGGGGTGCTGCGGCGCGGGTTCGGCGGCGCGGCCGGCGAGATCGGCGCGCTCAAGCACGTACGCTGGCTCAACGCCCCCTCGCACCTGCAGAACTGCCCCGGCGTGCCCGACACGGTCAGCCCGGACGACGCCGCGGCCTGGGTCTTCAACGCCGCGCGGCAGGGCGACAAGGCGGCCCGCGGCGCGGTCAACCGCTACGTCAAGGACCTGGCCGTCGGCGCGGCCGCGCTCGTGCTGACCCTGGACCCGCAGGTCGTCGTGTTCGGCGGCGGCTTCTCCCGGTCGGCCGACCTGGTGCTCGACCCGCTGCGCCAAGAACTCCAGCGGCTGTGCCTGCGCATGCCCGAGGTGCGCGCGTCCACGCTGGGCGCGGACTCGGTCGCTCTCGGCGCGCTCAAGCTGTCGCTCAACGAGGTCGACGCCCGGCTGTTCAGCGCCGGCCTGTCCGCCCCCGTCGCCCCCCGCCGCCAGTGACGCCCGCGGCCCGCACCGCGCCCGGGGCCGCTTGACCCCCGCACGAAGGAAGCGCACCTTCACATCGCTATGCGTTGTAGAAGGTGCCCTTCCTTTCCTCAGGCGCGGAGGAAGGCGAGCACGGCCAGGACGCGGCGGTGCTGGTCGCCGGCCGGTGGCAGGTCGAGTTTGATGAAGATGCTGCTGACGTGCTTGTTCACGGCCGCCTCGGTGACGAACAGGCCGCGGGCGATGGCCGCGTTGGCCTGGCCCTGGGCCATCAGCTCCAGGACCTCGCGCTCGCGAGGGCTCAGCCGCTGCAGCGGGTCCTGCCTGCGGCGCAGCAGCTGCCGAACGACCTCGGGGTCGACGACGGTGGCCCCGGCCGCGACCCGCTCAGCGGCCTGCGCGAATTCCGCCACCGCGCCGACCCGGTCCTTGAGCAGGTAACCGACGGCGTGACCCCCGCCGGTGTCGAGCAGTTTCGCGGCGTAGGACTGCTCGACGTACTGGCTGAGCACGAGCACGGGCAGGGCGGGGTCGGCGTCGCGCAGGTTGACGGCGGCGCGCAGGCCGTCGTCGCTGTGGTCCGGCGGCATACGCACGTCGGTGACGACCAGGTCGGGGCGGTCCGCGGTGACCGCGGCGACCAGCGCCGGGGCGTCGCCGACGGCCGCGGTGACGGTGTGGCCGAAGCGTTCCAGCAGGCTGGTCAAGCCTTCGCGGAGCAGCACGCTGTCCTCGGCGATCACGATCCGGAGTGGCACGGCACCTCCACGTGCAGCAGGGTCGGCCCGCCCGGCGGGCTGGACAGGCGCATCCGTCCGTCGAGGACGGACAGTCGGTCGGCCAGCCCGGCCAGGCCGCTGCCCGCGGCGGCGTCGGCCCCGCCCGTGCCGTCGTCACGGATCTCCAGTACGAGCAGGTCGGTGTGCAGCCGCCCGGTGACCTCAGCCCGCATCGCGCCGCTGTGCTTGGCGATGTTGGCCAGCGCCTCGGCCACCACGTAATAGGCCGTTACCTCGACGGCGGCGGGCAGCCGGTGCGGCAGCCGGATGTCGACCCCGACCGGGACCTGCGACAGCGTCGCCAGCTCACCGACGGCGTCAGCGAGGCCGTGGTCGGTGAGCACCTGCGGGTGCACACCGCGGATCAGCGCCCGCAGCTCCTGCAACGTCAGCGCGACCTGGTCCTGCGCGGCGGCCAGGTGCCGGGCGACCGGCGAACCCGGTTCGGCGTCGAGCCCGGCCAGGCCCAGCTGCACGCTCAGCGAGACGAGGCGCTGCTGCGCGCCGTCGTGCAGGTCGCGCTCGATGCGGCGGCGCTCCAGCTCGAACGCGTCCATCAGCCGGGCCCGGGAGGCGCGCACCTCGCGCAGTTGCGCGCCGAGCTCGTCGTCGCGCGGGGCGAGCACGGCGCGGGTGAACGCGGCCCTGGCCCCGGCCCAGGCGGTGATGGTGTACGGGGCGGGCAGCAGCAGGACGAACCCGAGGATGGCCAGCCCCCACACGTCGGAGTCGTCGACCGGCGAGAGCATCACGATGACGGGCACGGCGAGCGCGCCGAACAGCACGCCGAGGTCCATCCACCACAGCCCGACCAGCGACAGCGCGGTGAAGCCCAGCTCGCGCCAGGTCGCGGGCTCGCGCAGCCGGGTCGTCAGCCAGGCCCGCGTGCCCGGTTGGGCCGGCTGCTGGTGCGGGTCGGGGGCCGGGTCGAGGTCGACCAGCCGCAGCCGCCAGCGCTCGAACCGGGCCACGTAGATGCCCGACAGCAGCAGCGCCAGGATCGCCAGCACGCCGACCAGCACGATCAGCAGGACCAGCCCGGCCGCGGCGAGCATGAGCACGACCGCGCCGACCAGCCCGCCGACGAGCACCCCGGAGACCAGGTACGCCAGGGACCGCCACGGCCACCAGGAGGTCAGGAACCGCAGCGGCCGCTGAGCCAGGGCCTGCCAGGCGGTACGCGCGTGCACGGCTCGACGGTACCCGCCGGTTGATCTCTTGACGGTAGTGCACGCACTACCTCCGAAGTCCCGTCCACGCCAATGCGCCCGCCCCGCCGCACGAGTGGACTGGACGCCATGACGATCACCACATCCCCCGTCGCCGAGGCGGTCGGGCTGACCGGCGCCCGCAAGGTGTACGGGACCGGAGCCCAGGCCGTCACGGCGCTGGACGAGCTGACCCTGGCCTTTGCATCCGGGACCTTCACCGCCGTCATGGGCCCGTCCGGGTCCGGCAAGTCCACCCTGCTGCAGTGCGCCGCCGGGCTGGACCGGCTGACCTCGGGCACCGTCCGCGTCGGCGGCGTGGACCTGGGCGGGCTGAGCGAGCAGCGGCGCACCGTGCTGCGCCGCGAGCGGATCGGCTTCGTGTTCCAGGCGTTCAACCTGGTCGCGTCGCTGACCGCGGCACAGAACGTGGAGCTGCCGCTGCGGCTGGCGGGCCGCCGTCCGGGCGGGGCGGCGGTGCGGGCCGCGCTGGCCGAGGTGGGGCTGGCCGACCGGGCCGCACACCGGCCGGCCGAGCTGTCCGGCGGCCAGCAGCAGCGCGTCGCCATCGCCCGCGCCCTGATCACCCGCCCGGACGTGGTCTTCGCCGACGAGCCGACCGGAGCGCTGGACACCGCGGCCTCGCGGGAGGTGCTGGGCCTGCTGCGGTCTGCCGTGGACGGCCACGGGCAGACGGTCGTGATGGTCACCCACGATCCGGTCGCCGCCTCGTACGCCGACGAGGTGGTGTTCCTGCGCGACGGGCGGATCGCCGACCGGCTGGGCGGGGCCGCGCTGGTGCCCGGCCGCGCCGAGCAGATCGCCGGCCTGATGGCACGCCTGGAGCAGCGATGATCGCGCTCGCTGCGGTTCGCGGCCGGGCCGCGTCGCTGGCCGGCACGTTCGCCGGTCTCACCCTCGGCGTCGCGCTGATCGCGATGACGCTGCTCGTGCACGTGGCGGCGCAGCCGCGCACCCCGCAGCGGCTGGCGGCCGCGCCGGTACTGGTGCACGGGCCGGTCGCGCCGGACGCGGCCGGGGTCGGCAGCGGCGTGCGGCCGTGGGCGGCCACCGACGCCGCCGCGCTGGCCGATCGCTTGGCCGGGCTGGCCGGTGTCGCGGCGGCGGTGCCCGACCGGTCGTTCTACGCGCAGCTCGTCGTCGGCGGCAGGCCGGTCGGCGACGCCGAGGACGCCGGGGCGGGGCACGGCTGGTCCAGTGCCGCGCTGGGCGGATACCCGCTGGTCGCGGGTGCGGCCCCTGCCGCCGATGGGGAGGTCGCCGCCGACGTCGCGAGCGGGCTCGCGGTCGGCGCGCGCACCACGCTGCTGACCGCAGGCGGTCCGGCCGAGGTGACCGTCACCGGCCTGGTCGGCGGGCCGGGGGTCTACACGTCCGATGCCGTGGCGGAGCGGCTGTCGCCCGGCGTGCCGGTGATCGGCTTGCTGCTGCGGGCCGGGGCTGATCCCGAAGCCGTCGCGGCCGCCGCGCGCGACGCCGTGCCCGCGGCGGTCGTCGCGACCGGCGAGCAGCGGGCCGCGCTCGAACCGGTGCAGCAGGCCAAGACCCGCTGGCTGGGCACTCAGCTGTTGATCGCGATGGCGAGCCTGGCGGTGTTCGTGACCGTGTTCGTGGTCGCGTCGACGTTCGCGCTCAACGTCGCGCAGCGGCGGCGTGAGCTGGGCCTGCTGCGCACGGTGGGGGCGACCCCGCGCCAGATCCGGCGGTTCGTGCTGGGTGAGGCGCTGCTCGTCGGGGCGGCCGGTGGCGTCGCCGGGGCGCTGCTCGGCACCGCGGCGGCCGGTCCGGCGGGCGGGCGGCTGGTGCGGTGGGGCCTGGCCGATCCGGGGCTGCAGGTCCGGGCGCAGCTCATGCCGGTGCTCGCGGCGGTCGCTGTCGGCATCGGGGTCGCGCTGGTCGGCGCGTACGCGGCCGGGCGGCGTGCCGCGAAGGTGCCGCCGATGGCCGCGCTGCGGGAGGCCTCGGTCGAGGCGCGGGCCATGGGGCCGGGCCGCTGGCTGCTCGGCGGCGGCGCGCTGCTGCTCGCCGGCTTCCTGGCACTGCGCACCGCGACCGCCGCCGCCGACGAGCGCGTCAACACGGCGCTGTTCGCCGCGATGGCGTTGACCGCCGCCGCGGCGCTGCTCGCCCCGGTGCTGGTGCCGCCGCTGGTGCGGCTGGTCTCCTGGCCGCTGCGCGGCACCCGGGGAGCGGGACCGATGCTGGTGCGGGCCGAGTCGCTGACTGCGGCGCGGCGCACCGCCGCCACCGCGGCCCCGGTGATCGCCACGGTCGGGTTCGCGGTGCTGCTGTCCGGCATGGTCTCCACCATGCGGGAGGCGTACCCCGCCGGACAGGCTGCGAAGCTGGCCGGGATCACCGTCGCCGTGCCCAACGGCACCCCGGGGCTGACCGAAGCCGCCGCGGGCGGCCGATCGGTCCTGCCGAGCCGGGTGTACGCGAACGGCCTGTCCATCGCCGCGTTCGGCACCGCCACCGGCCCGGTCAGCTTCGCGGCCGGCGTCGCCGACGCCCTCGGCGTGCGGGTCGGCGGCACCGTCGACGTGGTGTTCGCCGACGGGAACGCCGAGCGGCTGACCATCGCGAAGATCACCCCCGACGGGCAGGTCGACGACGATCTCATCCTGCCGCGGGACCTGGTCCGCCGCCACGATCCGTCCGCGCTGGCCCAGTCTGTGGTGGGAGTGGACGCCGTCGCGCTGGCCGGGCTGCCCGGGGTCGAGGTCCTCGACGCCAAGGCGTACGCCGACCGCAGCAGCGGCGAGGACAGCCGGCTGCTGTGGCTGTTCGCGACGGTGCTGATCGCCCTGTCCGTCGGCTACACGGGCATCGCGGTCGTCAACACGATGGCCATGTCGGCCGAGAGCCGACGACCTGACCTGGCCGTGCTGCGCCGGGCCGGAGCCACACCGCGGCAGACGCTGCGGTACGCGGCGGCCGAGGCGTTGCTGGTGGTGGCACTGGGCACGGGCCTCGGCCTGGCGGTGACCGTTCCGCCACTGCTGGGCATGGCCGCAGGTCTGGAGCAGGAGGTCGGCGTGCCGGTCGCGCTGCGCCTGCACTGGCCGGTGCTGGTGGCGACCGTGCTGGCCACGGCCGCCGTGGCGGTGGCCGCGTCGTTGACGGCGACCAGACGGGCATTGCAACGGTGACATCGTCCTGAAACGGCCCGCGTCGACCTCCCGACGCGGGCCGTTCCGCGCACCCGATCACGACGGGCGGCCGCCCGCTACCGTGTGCGCCATGACCGAGATCATGCTGGCTGCCATCGTGGTGCTGCTCGTCGTCATCGCTGTGCTGCTCGCCCGGCGGAGCCGCCGCGACTCGACCGACCTGCTCGGATCCGCGATGGCCGCCCGCGAGGACGAGCACGCCCGCGCGAGCGGCACCGGCTCCGCAGTGGCCGGCACACCGGAGGCCGAATTCCTGGTGCAGCAGGTGCGGATGCTGATGAACCAGCGTAAGAAGATCCCCGCCGTGAAGCTGTGGCGCGACGCCACCGGGGCCTCGCTCGCCGACGCCGTCAAGGCTGTCGAGCAGATCGCGGCCGGTGGCACACCGTCGGTGCCGAAGGCGGGCGTGCTGCCGACAGCCGGGTTGCCGGTCGGCCCGATGCTCGGACCCGAGCTGATGACGAACGCCCGCGACCTCAAGCGCCAGGGCCGGGCAATCGAGGCCATCAAGCTGGTGCGCCAGCACACCGGCCTGGGCCTGCGGGAGGCGAAGGACGTCGTCGACGAGCTCTGAGCCGCCTCAACCGGGCAGGAGCTGCTGGCCGCCGTCGATGTCGTACGTCGCGCCGGTCAGCGCCGTGTTGGCCATGAGGTGCACGGCGAGCGCGGCCACGTCCGCCGGTCCGACCACCCGCCCGATGGGCAGCGTGGCGCGCAGCTGCTCGCGGCGCCGGTCGAGGTCGTCGCCGAGCAGTTCCGCGGACAGCGGGGTGTCGACGAACCCGGCGGCGATGAGGTTGACCCGGATCGGCGCGAGTTCCAGGGCCAGGTTGGCGGTCATCGCGGGCAGCGCCGCCGTGCCCATCGCGGCGACGGTCAGGCCGGGACGCGGGCGGCGGGCACCGGTGCCGCCCATGAAGATCAGCGTCCCGCCGGGCCGGACCCGGCCCGGGGCCAGCCGTGCCACGTTGATGGGCAGCCACATGTGCTCGTCGAACGAGCGGCGCGCCTGCTCCACGTCCATGTCGGCGAGCAAGCCGTAGTAGGGCCGGCCGGCGGTGATCATCACGTGGTCGACCGGTCCGGGCAGGTCCTGGAAGAACCGTTCGAGCGCGGCCGGGTCGGTGGCGTCGAACGCGGCGCTGCGTAACGCGCCCAGGTCGGCGGCGGCCCGCGCGAGGCGGTCGGCGTCACGGCCGGTAAGGATGACCTCGGCACCCTCGTTGCGGGCCAGCCGGGCGGTTTCCAGGCCGATGCCGGCGCTGCCGCCGATCACGACGACCGTGGCCCCGGACAGGACGGGCTCGCGCGGGTCGGTGGATGTGATGGCCACGACTCCTCCTCGACCGCTATTCGACAGTGCTCAGCATCTCCCCGGAGCGTAGCCGCAGACCGGCTCCGACCGGGCTGGCCTGCGGTTTCCGGGAATCTGGAGCCGCGTGCCGGGAATCGCGGCGGGTGTGGGAGAGTTGTAGTCATTCAGTCGTGATTTTGCGTGTTCAGTAGTTGATCTTTTGACGCCCGCGAATCAGGTCACGCGGGTGGTTTCGTCTTCCTCTTGGGGCGGATGTTGCCGCCGGGACAACGGCTGGGTGCCGCAGAGTGCGGCCCCATTCCTGAGGAGGAACGACATGGCACAGGGCACCGTGAAGTGGTTCAACGCCGACAAGGGCTTCGGCTTCATCTCCGTGGACGGCGGCGGCGCTGACGTCTTCGTCCACTTCTCCGAGATCCAGTCGAACGGCTTCCGCAGCCTCGAGGAGAACCAGAAGGTCGAGTTCGACATCGTGCAGGGCCAGAAGGGCCCCCAGGCGGCGGGCGTTCGCGTCCTCTGAGCAAACCTGATCACGGCCGGGAACCCATCGGGCTCCCGGCCGTGTCGTATACCGGCCTGCTCGCACCTCACCACCGGATCTCAGACAGGAGTCGCATGGGCGCGACCACACCGACCGCAGTCGTCGATCACCTCGATGTCCCCCGTACCGCGCAGGGACCGAAGCCGATGCTCGCCCCACCGCAGAGCAGAGCAGGCGCGATCGCGATCTGGATCTTCGTGGTCACCCCGTTCCTCGCCCTGCTCGCGGCCGTGCCGATCGCCTGGGGCTGGGGCCTGTCCGGCGTCGACCTGACCCTGGCGATCACCACGTACCTGGTCAGCGGCTTCGGCATCGCGGCCGGGTACCACCGCCACCTGACCCACGGATCGTTCAAGGCACGGCGCGGGCTGCGCGTGGCGCTGGCCGTGGCCGGATCGCTCGCCGTCGAAGGCTCGCCGACCCAGTGGGTCGCCAACCACCGCCGGCACCACGCCTTCTCCGACCGGGAGGGCGACCCGCACTCCCCCTGGCGCTACGGCACCAGCGTCGGCGCGGTGCTCAAGGGGCTGTTCCACGCGCACATCGGCTGGATGTTCCGGCGCGAGGTGAGCAACCGGGCCCGGTTCGCCCCCGACCTGGTCGCCGACCGCGACATCCAGGTGGTCGACCGCCTGTTCGGTCCGCTGGTCGCGGTGTCGCTGCTCTCCCCCGCCCTGATCGGCGGCCTCGTCACCGGCACCTGGGCCGGTGCGCTGAGCGCCTTCTTCTGGGCCGGGCTGGTCCGGATGGCCGTGCTGCACCACGTCACCTGGTCGGTGAACTCCATCTGCCACGTCGTCGGCGACCGCCCCTTCGTCAGCAAGGACCGGGCCACCAACTTCTGGCCGCTGGCGCTGCTCTCCTTCGGCGAGAGCTGGCACAACTCCCACCATGCCGATCCGACCGGAGCGCGGCACGGCGTGCTGCGCGGCCAGCTCGACCCGGCCGCCCGGCTCATCTGGATCTTCGAGAAGCTCGGGCTCGCACGGGACGTACGCTGGCCGGTGCCCGAGCGACTCGACGCCAAGCGCGCGCGATAGCGCCCCGGCTACTTCGCCAGTTCGGGCAGGAAGGCGGCCAGGGCGCTGGTGGCCAGCGGCGCGAAGACGCTCAGCGCGGTCAGCGGCGAGCGCAGCAGCGAGACGTCCAGCTGCAGCAGTCCCTCCCACCGCTTGCGCTGGTCGTCCCAGGCGGGATCGAACACGAGCGTGTCCGGGATCGGCACGATCGTGTCGACCGCCAGGGCCGCCCGCGCCCGCCACGCGGCGAGCATCGGCACGGTCACCAGCAGCAGCAGGAACGCGAACGCCGCGCCGTACAGCAGCACGTAGCTCGATGGGAAGGGATCGGGCCCGTCCTTCGGGGGCGGGAACGCCTCCAGGGTGACACCGCGCATGGCTCCGGTGGTCACGATGGCGGCGATCACGGTGAGCGCGAAGGCCAGCGCGCAACGCGTGATCACCTCCCAGAGCGCGAGGAGCTGCTGCAGCGGCGCGTGCAGCGGCGACGGCCCGGCCTGCGCGGTGGTGGGCTCGGCCGCCGCCTGGCCGATCTCCCGACCGAGGTCGCGGATGCGCGCGTGCACAAGCCAGACCTGCGCCAGCCACGGCACCAGGACGAGCGCGCCGATGGCGACCAGGCCGGAGGTTCGCACACTGACGTAGCCGATCGGCACCGGCTCGCGGTGCGCGGCCACAGCGCGTGCCCCCAGGGTCACCGCGGTGGCGGTGACGGCGACAAAGAGCAGCGCCAGCCAGGTGAACACCGTGATGCGCCGTCGTCCGGCCGGATCGGACTCATGCCTGCTCTGCCGGAGCTGCGCCACGCCGCGTGAGCCGACGACAATGAACAGCAGCAGGCTGGCGGCGCCGACGGCCCGCCAGAGCAGCCAGCTCGTCGAACCGGTCACCGCGTGGCTGTGCGCGGTGCCCGTGTCCGCGCCCCAGCCCAGCAGGGGCACGGCGGCGACCAGCACCACCACCGCCGCGAGCGTGTTCACCGCCGGGGCGAACGGCACGAGCTTCGACGACATGACCGGTCCTCGGGTCAGCGCGACATGACTGCCGGTGACTGTACGGTCCACCATCGACGCCCGCCATCCCCTACGCGACACGTCCGGCATCGCGCCTCTGCGGGTCGGTGCCGTGGCGACAATGGGCGTATGCCGACAAGACGCGCCGACCCGGCGGCAAACCTGCGGATGCGCCGCGTGTACGACCCGCCCTCGCCCGAGGACGGCCTGCGCGTGCTCGTGGACCGGCTGTGGCCGCGTGGCCTGGCCAAGGAACGCGCCGAGATCGCGCAGTGGCCCAAGGACCTCGCCCCGTCGAACGAGCTGCGCCGCTGGTATCACGAGGCTCCCGACGAGCGCCAGGCCGAGTTCGTGGCCCGCTACGAGGCCGAACTCGACGCCACGGCCGCGCAGCAGGCGCTGGCCGAGCTGCGTCAGGCCCTGCACGACGGCCCGGTGACGCTGCTGACCGCGGTGAAGGAGTTCCCCGGCAGCCACGTCGACGTGCTCAGCCGGCACCTGACGGCAAAGGGCTGACGCGGCGCGGGTGGCGCGCCGCGTCAGCCCGTCCGGGCCGGTCAGCTGATGGGTGCGCAGCCCGGCGCGGTGACACGGTGAGCGGTGCGGCTCACCCACCCACGCCCGAGGCGAGGGCGTCGCGGAGGTTGCCCAGCGCGTCGGCGGGGAGCAGGTAGCCGGAGCGGACGTTGCCGAGGTCGGCGTGCACGACCTTCGCGACGTAGCCGCCCCGGGTGCGGTACAGCCCGTCGAGGGTGGCCTGGTCGAACGGCTGGTGGCTGCCGAACAGGAAGCAGAACGACTGCCCGGCGTTGTCCCCGGTGTTGCGCGCCGTCGGCACCGTCACCTGGGAGTACCGGATGCCGCCGAGGGCCAGCCCCAGTTCGTCCCTCGCCTTGGTGCCGTCGGCGTTGAACAGCAGCGGCGGGGCGGTCGGCGGCGCGACGCCGGTGCGCACCCAGCGCACCAGGTGGTCGTAGGCCGCCGCCGTGGCGTGATCGACCGGGACCCGGCTGAACGGCGGCTGGGCGCAGTCGTAGACCGGGGCCGCCCCCAGGTCGCGCACCGAGATCGGGGCCCGGTACTGCTGGCCGCGCCAACCGGAGTGCGCGCCGCCGGCGACCTCCCAGCGGCGGAACTGCGCGGTGTCGGGCAACGGCCGGACCGGGGTGCGCACGTCGGTCTCCGACAGCACCTGGAACACCGGCTCCGGGCCGACCCGGGTCGGCGCGCTGCCGACGATGAAGGCGTACCCGTCGAACACCGGCTCGACCTTCGGCAGGATGCTCTGGTAGTAGACGGTCATCCGCGCGGCGGACTGCGATGCGCCGATCGCGAGGACGGTGCGGACGTCGAGCCGCCCCAGCGGCGAGCCGCCCGCGCCGACCGCCTTCGCGGCCTGGGCGAAGATGTCGTACGACAGCTCGTCGGCGACGTACTGCCCGCCGCCGGTGACGTCGAGGCCGCCGTACCGTGCGGGGCTCCAGCCGCGCAGCTGGTCGACGCCGACCCGCTGGGCGGACACGCCGATCCAGGCGTACCCGGCGCGCATCATGGCAGCGCCGTTCCACAGCGCGTCCAGGTCGTAGCCGGCGGTCACGTTCTGCCACTCGACCAGCGCCGTGCCGTTGAACCTGCGGTCGGCGGACGGGCGGCGCACCACGATCCGGGTCCGGTACGGCACGTCGGTGGCGACCTGGTTGCCTGACGTGTCCCAGCCGTCGGCGACGCCCGACAGGTAGAACTCCTGCTCGACGTACCCCTTGGCGGCGAGGTCGTCGGGAGTGGAGAAGAACGGATAGGTGTCCTCGACGGCCGGCGCGAGCCGGTCACCGGGCACCGTGCCCGGGATCGGCGCGGAGACCACCGGAACCGGGACAGGCGACCGCTCGCCGGCGACCGCGGGCACGGCCGGGACGAGTGTCACGATCACAGCGGCGGCGACGGCCGCGCGGTACGTGCGACGATGCTTCATACACCAGCATCCTGGACAGCCGCACTCGCGCACGCATCGGCGATGTCACCAGCGTCGATCGCCGTGCAGCACGCGGCGAGGTCAGGCCGTGGCCGGGTCGTCGGTCCGCCGCGAACGCGACCACCACACCGCGGTGACGGCGACGAGGCCGAGGGTGCCCGGCCCCGTACCCCACGCGAAGGCGGCGAACAGGGAGTTCGTGAGCAGCCCGTACAGGAATCCGACCGCGGCCGGGACTCCGATCACCGCCCAGGCGAGCACGCGCAGCCGCAGCGGCAGCACGGCCGCGTCCGCGCGTACCGGCGCACCACGCCACCAGGCGACGACCCACCCGGCGACGATCGCGGTCCCGGCGACGTCGCTGACCCGCTGCGCCCACTCCCAGCCCAGCAGCGAGCCGTGCCGAGCCGCCAGCCATGGCACGTATTGCGGTCCCCACATCCAGTCGTGGGTGATGCCGTCCCAGATGAGGTGGGTCGCGGCTCCGATCAGGAGCGCCGCGAGCACCCGAAGGACCCGGCCAGACGACGCGCGGTGGTAGGCGAGTCCCCGGGGCGCGTCCCGCGGAACGCGGGCGGCGATCGTGTGCGGCGCGAGGGCGAGCACCACCGGAGCGAACACCGCCTGCCACAGGATGAAGGCGAGCGTGCCGAGCATCAGGTCCGAGGTGACCAGGCCCCAGGGCGTGTGCCCGAAGTGGACGATCTCCGGGAACGGCAGCATCATCGGCAGATCGGGGGTGACGGTGCCGATCACGAGAGCCGAGCCCGGCAGACCCCAGCGGGTGAGGGCGAGTACGGCAGCCGGATGGCCTGCGGTGAAGGGCATCGCACATCCTAACCTCGCGCGCGTGCCCCGGATGGCCCGCCGGAGTCCGGCAAGCTCGCCACAGCGGGCTCAGCGAAGTTCGTTGCGGGTGATCGCGTTGCGGGCCATCGCCGCGTTGGCCAGGCGCACCCGCCGCCGCTCCCCCTCGCCGACGATGCCGAACTTCTCGTACAGGCGCAGCAGGTGCTGCTTGACCGCGGCCTCGGTGACGACGAGCGCGGCGGCGATCTCGCGGCTGGACGCGGGCTCGGTGAACAGCGCGCCGTCCAGCAGCGGCCGGCACAGCTGGACGAGCACGTCGCGTTCGCGGCCGGTGAGTTCCGGCGGGGCGGCGCTCGCCTCGGTGACCTACCCGGCGGGGACGCGGCCGGAGCGCAGCACGAAGCGGGAGGCGCCGGCGCGGATCTCGTCGCTGGCCGCGAGGTGACAAATCCGGGTCGGCGGGACAGGCCCGTCTTACCTTCGGGTAAGGCCGGGGCGGCGGGAGGCCGGTCGCGACGGTTCCGTGGCGGCCGGTACGCAAGTCAAGGGGCCCCGGTCGGCCTGGTGTCCTGGGTCAGCCGCAGTATCCGCACCGGCCCCTGGAAGTCCTGGCCGTTGTACCGCTCCCGGGCCTGGTACATGGCCGCGTCGGCGCGGGCGATCAGGTCCTCGATCGCGTTCGGGGCGTCCTGGTCGACGAAGGTCGCGCCGACCGTGAGCGCGAGCCGGTAGGGCTGGCGGCTCGTCTCGTTGTGCCGGGTGACCTGCTCGCGCAGCCGACCGGCCCACAGGTCGACGTCGGAGTCCCGGCCCGCCTCGGTCAGCAGCAGGCAGAACTCGTCGCCGCCGATGCGCCCCAGCACGTCGCGGCGGCGGATGTTGGCCCGCAGCAGCTGGGAGGTGCTTTCCAGGGCGTGGTCGCCGACGCCGTGGCCGTAGGTGTCGTTGATGCGCTTGAGCCCGTCGACGTCGACGAACAGCAGCACGCCGGGCCGTTGCGCCTGCTGGGCCAGGGCCAGCTCCCGGCGGGCGGCGAGCAGGAAACCCCGGCGGTTGTTGACGCCGGTGAGCTCGTCGATCACGGCGAGCTGGCGCAGCTCTTCGGCCATCCGCCGCTGGTCGGTGATGTCGGAGAAGGCGGTCAGCACATAGCTGACCTGCCGGCCGTCCCGGATCGGGGTCGCCACCACCCGCAGCTGCCGGCGCTGGGCGTCGCGCTCGACCTCCATGTCCTCGACGGCGGCGACGTGGCCCTGCCGGGCCTGGGCGGCGGGCAGCCGGTCCGGCGGATAGGGCTCTGCGGTGCCGCCGGTGTACAGGTGGGGCAGCTGTGCCGGTGACTGGACCAGCCCGGGGTCGTAGCCGAGGATGCGGCCGGCCACCTGGTTGACGTAAACGGGCCGGCCGGTGTCGGCGTCCCGGACGTCCACCCCGATGGGTATCGCCTCCAGAAACTGCTGGAGGCGGTCCCGCTCGCGCCGGGCCGCAGTGACGATCTTGGTGAGCAGGTCGCCCACCCGCAGCATGAGCAGGACGAACATGATCGCCGAGGCGCACGCGAGCACGATCGGCTCGAGCTGCTGCCCGTGCCGGACCGAGTCCACCACCAGCGCCGGCACGGCCAGTCCGCACAGGCCGAGCGTGACCAGGCGCGCGCGGCCGGCGGTGCTGGCCCCCTCCCGTTGCGAGGTGACGTCCCGCATCGCCGGATGGAGCGCGGCCACGCCCACGAACAGGAACGACACCAGGTAGCCGTAGAACGGCCAGCCACCGTCGTCGTCGACCCCGCGGACCTGCTGGAGGCCGTACACCAGGTCGGCCATGAGCAGGGCGGCTGCCCAGGCGGCGAGCGGCGCGAGCGCGTGGCGTGAACTCCCCGCGCCGAAGAACAGCCTCGTCGCCAGCATCAAAAAGATCATGTCCAGGAACGGGTAGACCCCCGCTAGCAGCTGGCCGAACAGGGACAGCTCCGACGTGGCGAGCAGCTGCGCGACGACGAGCACGAAGTAGGCGCTGGTGAACGCGATGGTGACGATGAGGGCGTCGAGCAGCGCCGACCAGTCCCCGCCGGCCCGCCGGGCCCGGATGAGCAGCAGCAGCGCCAGCCCGTTGAGCACGTACGAGGCCAGGTAGACCTCCATCGCGGGCGAGGGGAACGCGGTCGGTCTGCCCTGTGCGGCTGCCACGACGTACCAGCACACGTTGCCGACCGCGTAGGCCGCCTGCCCGGCGGCGAGCAGGTACCACGCCCCGGGGCTGGTGGGCCGGTTCAGATGGATGCCGGCCAGGATCGCCACGACGGCGGCCAGGCTCGAACCGGTGAATATGATCGCCTGCGCCAAGCCGTGGCCGGCCGTCGCCGCGTACGCCGCCAGCAGTGCCAGCGACACGCCGACGTACCAGATCCACACTTTGCCGCGCTCGCGCAGGCGGGAATCCTCGCCGGCCGCAGTGCCGGAGCTTGCGTCGGTGAACATTCGAGACCGCCTCCGAACCGCGACCATCGTCCCCAGGATGCCCCAGCCCTCGACTCTGAACAAATGGGAACTCAATAATGAAACCGGATGCTAGGGCGGCGGAGCGCGGCGCGCCTCGGCGAGCCAGCCGGCGGTGTCCGTTTCCGGCATGGGAACGGCGAAGAGGTAGCCCTGGCCGTAGGTGCAGCCGGTGGCGATGCAGCCCTGACGCTGCTGCTCGGTCTCGATGCCCTCCGCCACGACGTCCAGGCTCAACGCCCGGGTCAGCGTGACGATGCCCTCCACCAGGTCCCGCTGCCGCCGGGAGGTGGTGAGCCCGCGGACGAACAACCGGTCCAGCTTCACGATGTCCAGCGGGATCTGCCGCAGGTAGCCCAGCGCGGAGTAGCCGGTGCCGAAGTCGTCGATGGCGATCCGCACTCCCCTGGCCCGGAGCAGTTCGAGCGCGTGCCACACCTTGTCGTCGTCGCGCAGGAGCAGGCTCTCGGTGATCTCCAGGACCAGCCGGTGCGCGTGCAGCCCGGTCTGCGCGAGCAGGCCCACGACGGTGTCGACGAAGCCGTCCGACCGGAACTGCTGGGCCGAGACGTTGACGCTCACGTACGGAGCGCGTACCCGCGCCGCGTCGCGCCACCGGCCCGCGGCCCGCATCGCCGCCGCGAGCACCCACTCGCCGATCGGGACGATGAGCCCCGAGTCCTCGGCGATCTCGATGAACTCGCCCGGCAGCAGCCGGCCCCACGTCGGATGCTGCCAGCGCAGCAGCGCTTCGAAGCCCACCGTGCGGCCGGTACGAAGAGCCACGATCGGCTGGTACTCCAGCAGCAACTCCTCGCCGTCGACGGCTGCGCCCAAGGCCGCGCGCAACTCCGACTGCCGCGCCTGGTCGGTCATCGACGGCTCGTACCGGCGCCACTGCCCCGCGCCGGCGCTCTTGGCGCTGCGCAGGGCCAGATTGGCGTTGCGCAGCAGTTCGTGTGCGCTGCCGCCCGGTGTGCTCGTGGCCGCCCCGATGCTCGCCCCGCAGACCACGACCGTTCCGCCGCTGGTCCGCATCGGCTCGGCCAGTGATCGGCAGAGCCGGGCCGCGACGCGCTCGACGTCTGCCACGGTGTCGGCGTCCTGGATCAGCACGGCGAACTCGTCGCCGCCGTACCGGGCGGCGACGCCGTGGTCGCCGACGACGTCGCTCAGCCGCCTGCTCGTCGTGTGGAGGACCTCGTCGCCGACGGCGTGGCCGAAACTGTCGTTGACGGACCCGAAGTCGTCGAGGTCGACGATCAGCACCGCGGTGAGACCCGCCCCGGCGGCGACCGCGTGTTCGGTGCGCTCGGCGAACAGCATCCGGTTGGGCAGGCCGGTCACGGCGTCGTGGAACATGCGGTCCGTCAGGTCGTGCTCGAGCCGCCGCTGCGCGGTCACGTCGTGCAGGGTGAGCGCCAGATCACGGGCCGGGCCGGCCGGGCACAACTCCCGGCAGGCGACCTCGACCATGGGCGTCCTGCCGTCCAGCGCCTGGACGGTCCAGTCGGCGCGGCTCTCTCCCGCACCGGCGCCGCCGGAGCGCACGTGCTGAAGCAGGAACTCGGCCGCTGGTCGCTGCGTGACGTCGATGAAGTCGAGCAGCCTGGCATGGAGCAGCGCAGAGGTGCCGAAAACGTGCCGCGCCGACGGGCTCGCGTACCGGATGCAGCCGTCCTCATCGATGATCAGCACCACGTCGCGGGTCTGCTCCATCAACGCTTCGATCTCACGGAAACTCCGGTGGCGGCTGACCTCCGCGGCCAGCCGTATCCTCTCCACCGCCAGCGCGGCCTGTGCCGACATGACCTCCAGGGCCGGCCGCAGGTGGGGTGTCGCCGCGGTGGCGCGGTCGATCAGCAGGATGCCGACCAGCCCTGACCGGGGCGTGTCCACCTCGATCAGCACCAGCCCGGCAACCTCGTCCGGGCCCGGCAGCCGGTCGGCGGACCCGGCAGAGTCCTCCGGCAGCAGGATGCGCAACTCGTGCGGCGAACCGGCCGGGACGAGCCGGGTGACGGCCCGGTCCAGCGCCTCGACCACGTCCTCGGCGCTCGCGGCCACGGCCAGTTCGGCCGCGACGTCGCGCAGCACCCTGTCCGCGTCGACCCGCTCACGCGGCGGGGAGGACACGTCTGGCTCGTAGGCGGTCATCCACGCCGCCGCGGGGAGTCCGGTTCCGGCCTCAGACGGCCAGGACGCCCGTACGCCCGGCGGGCGCCGAGAGCCTGGCCAGCGCCCGGCCCGCCGCCTCCGCGAGCCGCTCCAGCACGGCCGTCTCGCCGGCGGTCGCCCGGTGCAGGTCCGCCCAGTAGGCCCCGATCGCGCCGACCGGCACACCGGCGACCCGGATGGGCACCATGAGCAGGCTGCGGACGAACGTCGGGCGGTAGGCGGCCTGCGGGATGCGGTCGTCGGCGCGGATGTCGGGAATGGCCACGGTCTGGTCGTGCAGCATCGCCCATCCGCTGATGCACGACGTGGCGGGGAAGCGCTGGCCCTGCCACAGCGGGCTCATCGCGTCCTCGCACAGGTAATGGCACTGGCCGTCCTCGAGTTGCACGACGGTCACACCCTGAGCCTGCACCGCGGCCCGCCCACTGCATCGCAGGGCGGTCTGGACGTCCTCGACGGTTTTCGCACCATCCATCATGTCGATCGCCCAGTCAATGGGACTGACCGAAATAATCTGCATATTCGCCCCCTCCCACTCCCGCTTAACATTCAATATTATATCGGCTGAAATCGCCGCGCATGCGGTCCGGGTGAAACCGCAGTCTGACCGGCGGCAGCGGTCAGACCAGGTTGACCATCTTGTACCCGGAGTACCGGCACTTGCGGATGAGGACGAACTCGGCGGAGACGGTCAACTGCTGCATCGCACCGAACTCGGCGAACGTGGTGAACGACGCCGCCGTCGACGCCGCGTCGGCCAGGTCGTTCAGTGCCAGCTCCACCTCGGCGTCGTCCACTCGGTCCGCCGCCTCGCCGAACTTCGCCGACACGGCGAGGAACATCGGCTCCAGCGCCGCCAGTTCCTTGGCCACCGTCGCCGTGTCGCCGCGCTTCTCCGCCGCGAAGCCGCGCTGGATGTGCGCCTGCGTCTGCTGGTTGAGCGTGGCGTACAGGCCGTCGGCGGCCTCGCAGGCGAACGCGAGGCTCGCGACCGGGTCCGCGGCGGCGCTGCTCGCCGGGGCAGCCGAGGGCACGGCCTGCGGCGCGGCTTCGTCACCGCAGGCTGCCGCGCCCAGCATCGTGAGGGCCAGCAGCACGGAGACGGCGGTACGGCGCATGGGGGAGGCTCCTCGAAGGTTCACGCCGGCACGGCACGGTCCGGACAAAGTGGATGGCACCCGTGGCACCCTAGATGATCGTGACGATCGGCGGCAACGTGATCCACCAGGTCCCGGACTGATCAGCGCGGCCCGCTCCGCCTCCACGCGGCGCCGCGGTCGCGCGGTCCCGTAGGGTGAGCCGCATGCCTCGAACCAGGTCGGCGTGAAGGTAGCCCTGCTAGGACCGGTGGCCTGGCGTACGCCACCGCACCACTACGGGCCGTGGGAGCAGGTCACCAGCCTGCTCGCGGAGGGCCTGACGGCTCGCGGCGTCGACGTCACCCTGTTCGCCACGCTCGACTCGCGCACCGCGGCGACCCTCGACGGCGTGTGCGCCCACGGCTACGCCGAGGATCCGGCGATGGACGGCCGCGTCTGGGAGGCGATGCACGTCGCGCACGCGTTCGGCCGGTCGGCGGAGTTCGACCTGGTGCACAACCACCTGGACTGGCTGCCCTTGGCCTTCTCGCAGCATTGCCGCGCGCCGCTGCTGACCACCGTGCACGGGTTCTCCGGCGCGGCGATCCTGCCCGCATACGCGCGCGCCCGGTCGCGGTACGTGTCCATCTCCGACTCGGACCGCTCCCCCGACCTCGACTACGCCGCGACGATCTACCACGGCATCGCGTTCGACCAGTTCCCATACCGGTCCGCAGCCGGACACGGGCTGGCCGTCTTCGGCCGGGTGCATCCCGACAAGGGCACCCGGACCGCGATCGAGATCGCGCGGCGGGCCGGGCTGCCGCTGACCATCTGCGGCATCGTCGCCGACCAGCGCTACCACGAGGAGCAGATCCTGCCGCACGTCGACGGGGAGCAGGTCGTCTACCTCGGCTCGGTCGGACCCGAGCAGCGCGGCGAGATCCTGTCGTCGGCCGCGGCGCTGCTGCATCCGATCGCCTTCGCCGAGCCGTTCGGGCTCGCCGTGGTGGAGTCGATGGCCTGCGGCACACCAGTGGTGGCGTACGCCCGGGGTTCGATGCCCGAAGTCGTCGACGAGGGCGTGACCGGGCGCCTCGTGCACAACGTCAGCCAGGCGGTGGCGGCCGTGTCCCGCATCGGCGACATCGACCGGCAGCGCTGCCGTGACCGGGCCAGGGAGCGGTTCTCCGCCGACCGTATGGTCGACGACTACCTGCGGCTGTATCACACGATCGTCGATTGACCTCTGCTTACTGCTACTGTCGAGATGCTGAGACGCCCGAAAGGGTGCAATGTGGTTCCCGGGCGACGTCCCGGGAGACCCGGACCGCTCGCCGCACACGCAGGCCGAGCGGACGCCTTCACCGCGTGAGGCCGCCTTCCCGTGTGGAGGGACGCCGATGAACCGGAAGGCATCATCAATGCCCACCAGTTATGGCTTTGTCAGCACCCATCCGCCGACCGCGTGCGGGCTCGCCACGTTCAACTCCGCCCTGTCAGCCGCGCTGTGCCCGGACGGGATGCCCGGCGGCATCGTGCGCGTCACCGCCGCCCGGGAATCGGGCACCGCGGACCCCAAGGTCGTGCACACCTGGTCCGGCGACGACGCCGGCGGCTGGCAGCTCGCCGCGAAGGCCCTCGGCCACTTCGACGTGGCCGTCGTGCAGCACGAGTACGGCATCTACCCCGGCGCGGACGGCCACGACGTGGTGCCGATGCTGAACCAGCTCACCGTGCCGAGCATCGTGGTGCTGCACACGGTCCTGGCGGCCCCCACCGCCCGGCAGAAGTCGGTGCTCGAACAGGTCGCGCAGGCTGCGAACGCCGTGGTCGTCATGACCGCGACCGCCCGGGACCGGCTGGCGGCCGGCTACGACGTCGATCCCGCCAAGGTCACCGTCATCCCGCACGGAGCCCACGACCATGCCGCCGCCCCCGCCGTCAAAGGCTCGCGCCCGCACCTGCTCACCTGGGGACTGCTCGGGCCCGGCAAGGGCATCGAATGGGCCGTGCGGGCAATGGGCCGGCTCCGGAACCTGCCGCAGCGGCCGGTGTACACCATCGCGGGCAAGACCCATCCGCGCGTGCTCGAACAGCACGGCGAGCAGTACCGCGACGGCCTGGTCGAGCTGACCCGCGTGCTCGGCATCACGGACTCGGTCCGCTTCGACCCCGTGTACCGTGACGACGCGTCGCTGGGCCGCCTGATCCGCTCCGCGGACGTGGTGCTGCTGCCTTACGACTCGCGGGAACAGGTCACCTCGGGTGTGCTCATCGAGGCGGTCGCCGCGGGAGTCCCCGTCGTGGCGACCCGCTTCCCGCACGCCGTCGAGCTGCTGACCGGCGGTCCCGGCGTCCTGGTGCCGCACGGCGACGCCGCGGCCATGGCCGATGCCGTCCGCGCGATCCTCACCAGTCCCGACGCCGCGGGCCTGGGCGGCGTGCCCGGCCCTGCCATGCTGTGGCCCGCCGTCGCGGACCGGTATGCCACGCTCGCGCACCGGCTGCTGGCAGCCGACCGGGCACTGACCGCGGCCGCCGTGTGAAGGTCCCCGAACCGAACTTCGCCCATCTCGTCCGGCTGACCGACGACACCGGCCTGTTCGAGCACGCCAGACTCGCCGTCGCCCGCCGTGAGCACGGCTACTGCACCGACGACGTCGCCCGCGGGCTCGTCGTCACCAGCCGCGAGGCCGATCCCTCGGCGGAGCTGGTCCGGCTGGCCGAGTGCTACCTGACCTTCCTCAACCACGCGCAGGCCAAGACCGGGGCGTTCCACAACCGGCTCGGCCATGACCGGCGCTGGGCCGACCCGGCCGGGCTCGGCGACTGGTGGGGACGGGCGCTGTGGGGCCTGGGCACGGCGGCGGCCCGCCACCCGGTGCCCTGGATACGCGACTCCGCCCTGACCGCTTTCAGGCTCGGCACCTCGCAGCGGTCCGCCTACCCGCATGCCATGGCGTTCGCCGGGCTGGGCGCGGCGGAGGTGCTGCGCGCGGACCCGGGCGACGTCGACGCGGCCGCGCTGCTGTCCGACGCCGCCACGGCGGTCGGCCCACCGGGCGCGGATCCGGACTGGCCGTGGCCGCTGCCCCGGCTGACGTACGCCAACGCGGCGCTCGCGGAGGTCGTCATCGCCGACGCGGCCGCGCGCGGGGACGACACCGCACTCGGCACGGGCCTTCACCTGCTGGCCTGGATACGCGATGTGCAGTCGGGCCCGCGGGGCTTGCGCGTCATCCCGGCCGGTGGCTGGGCGCGCGGTGAGGAGCGCGCCGGCCGGGATCAGCAGCCGATCGAGGTCGCCGCGCTGGCCGACGCCTTCGCCACCGCCGCGGCGGTGACCGGGGACCGGGCCTGGGAGGTCGATCTGGATCGGACCGTCGCCTGGTTCCTGGGCGTCAACGACGCCGGTGCGGTGATGTGGGACGAGCACACCGGCGGCGGCTACGACGGGCTGACCGCGTACGGCCCCAATCTCAACCAGGGCGCGGAGTCGACGCTGGCACTGCTGTCCACGCTGCAGCACGCGCGGGCGAAGGTGCCGGCATGACGCCCGCCGAGCTCGCCGTCAGGCACGACGTCACGCTTTCCCCCGACCCGCGGCGCGTGATCGTGAAACTGTTCGTGCCCGGCGAGGACGCCGCGCTCGCGCGGACCCGCGCCTCCGGTCTGGTCGAGCGGATCACCGCCCTCGACGACCGGTCCGCCGCGCAGCTGCTGGACGAGGTAATGGACGGCTACGGCAGCCGGCATCACGAGCTGGCGGCAACCTTCCGGCACCACTTCGACCTGGTCAGGCACCGGGTGAGTCCGGACCGTGAACTGCCGGACACGATGCGCACGCTCATCGGCGCGTTCTTCAGCCACGAGTACGCCGTCGAGGGCGCGGCCCTGTGCAACCCGTCGATGGTGCCGCATCCCGACCAGTCCGGCCTGGCCGACGGGCAGCTGCGGGTCGCGGTCAGCCTGCGGCAGATCGGCGAGGGCCACCTGTCCTCCATCGGGTTCGCGACCGCGGTGCTCGGACCGGGCCGGGACCTCGCCCTGGCTCCGCGACCCGGCCCGCTGGCCGTCGGGGCGCGCGTCGGTGTGCTGCACCGGCGCGACCTGCTCGCCGCCGGGCTGGACGAGGGCGCCTACGACGACGAGGTCTGCGCCACCGTGCTGGGGCTGCTGCCGGAACGCTTCGACGACCAGCAGTTCGAGCGGACGCTGGCGTCGATCCCGCCCGACCTGCTGCATCGGGCCACCGCGCAGCGCACGATGGAGCAGCTGCGCCGTACCATCGCCGACGGCTACTCGGTGGTCTTCCCGGAGCAGGTGCCGCTCAGCGGGCGGGTGCTGTGGCCGAACAACCCGTCGGAGAGCAACGGCATGGAAGACGCCCGCTTCGTCAGGGTCACCGGTGCGGACGGCGAGGCGGCCTACCGGGCGACCTACACGGCGTACGACGGGCGGCAGATCGCGTCGCGAATGCTCGACAGCGCCGACCTCACCCGATTCGAGGTGACCCCGATGCGCGGGCCGGGCGCCCGCAACAAAGGCGTGGCGCTGTTCCCCCGAACCATCGACGGCCGTCACCTGGCCCTCTGCCGGGCCGACGGCGAGACCCTCGGACTGACCGCGCTCGACGGCGACAACCGCTGGGCCGAACCCGTCCCCCTGCTGCGGCCCGGACGCAGCTGGAGCCTGATCCAGGTCGGCAACTGCGGCTCGCCGCTGGAGACCGACGCGGGATGGCTGGTGCTCACGCACGGCGTGGGACCGATGCGGCAGTACGCCATCGGGGCGATCCTGCTGGACCTGCACCGGCCGGAGCGGGTCGTCGCCGAGCTGCCGGGCGTGCTGCTGGCTCCGGCGGAGGCCGACCGCGACGGGTACGTCCCCAACGTCGTCTACTCCTGCGGCGGGCTGCTGCACCGGGGCGAGCTGTGGATGCCCTACGGCGCGAGCGACGCCCGGGTGGGTTTCGCGACCGTCGGCGTCGCCGGGCTGCTCGACGCCATGCGAGCGGCCTGACAGCACGCATCGACGACGGCATGTCGAGGGTGTTGACAGTCTCCGGATCGGCCCTGTTTAGTAAGGAAAGTTACCTTACAGTTCATGGCTTGGCCGCTCCCGAGCCCTGGAGACTTCAGGGAGACGCCGATGCTCCACACCCGACGGCGGATGCCGCTTGCCCTCGCCATCGCACTGATCGCCCTGGTCGGCACCGCGCTCGCCGTGGTCCCCGCCGGGCCGCAGCGCCGCGCCGAGGCCGCTCCCGCCACCTTCGCCCACCCCGGCGTGCTCGTCAGCCGCGCCCAACTCGACTTCGTCCGCAGCAAGGTCAACAGCAACGCCCAGCCGTGGCGGCAGGCCTACGACCAGATGATGGCCAGCCGGTACGCCTCGCTGACCCGCGCGCCGAAGCCGCGCGCCGTGGTCGAGTGCGGCTCGTACTCGAACCCGAACCTCGGCTGCACCGACGAGCGCGAGGACGCGATCGCCGCGTACACCATGGCCCTGGCCTGGTACATCACCCGCGACAACCGCTACGCGGACAAGGCCGTCCAGCTGATGGACGCCTGGTCGGCGGTGATCGTGGACCACACCAACAGCAACGCCCCGCTGCAGACCGCCTGGGCCGGGTCCACCTGGCCGCGCGCCGCCGAGATCATCCGCCACACCTACACCGGCTGGCCCAACGCGACCCGGTTCGCCACCATGCTGCGCAACGTGTACCTGCCCGAGGTGGTCAACGGCAACACCACCAGCAACGGCAACTGGGACATGTCCATGATGGAGGCCACCATGGGCATCGCGGTCTTCCTGGAGGACCGCAGCGCCTACGACCGGGCCGTCACCAGGTTCCGCAACCGCATGCGCGCCTACTTCTACCTCGCCTCCGACGGCGCGGTGCCGTACGGCCCCGGCGGCGGCATCGACACCCCCAGCGAGATCATCGACTACTGGCAGGGGCAGAGCACCTTCGTCGACGGCCTCTCCCAGGAGACCTGCCGCGACTTCACGCACACCGGATACGGCATCTCCTCGGCCACCCACATCGCCGAGACCAGCCGCATCCAGGGCCAGGACCTCTACCCGGAGTTCACCGACCGGCTGCGCCACGCCCTGGGCCTGGCACAGCAAGTACCAGCTCGGCACCGCCGCGCCGTCGTGGCTGTGCGGCGGCAGCCTGCACCTGGGCCTGGGCCCGGTCACCGAGGTCGGCTTCAACGCGCTGAACTTCCGGCTCGGCATCGGCATGACCAACACCCAGACGCTGACCCTCAACCAGCGTCCGGCCGGCACCAACAACCTGTTCACGGCCTGGGAGACCCTCACCCACGCCGCCAACCCGAACTGAAACCCCCGGGCGGTGCCCAGGTGGGACCGGCCTCACCTGGGCACCGCTCGCGCGGCATCGCTCAGTACGCCGACGCGGCGACGCTCCACACCCCCAGCCGGTCGCCGTCGTAGACGCAGGCGATCCGTTGCCGGGTGTGGAAGCAGCGATTCAGTCGGGGCGGCAGCGTGCCCAGCAGCCGGACCTGCCCGTCCTCGATCCGCGCGACCTGGTAGCGGCCGAGTTCGGTCCGCGTGTCCTGGCGGCGGACCGTGCCGTCGTCGGACGCGGAGAGCTGGATCCCGCTCGCGGTCGACCGCAGCAGCAGCGCGTCCCTGCTCCTGTCGGACGAGAGCTGGACGCGCCAGCCTTCCAGATCGAGCAGGGTCCTGCCGTCGGCCAGGTCGATCAGCCGGTCGGCGGTCGCGCCCAACTGAAGCGCGCTGTCCGTCCGGACCGTGATCGCGCCCTGCGCGCTCGGCAGCAGATGCAGGTGGGGTGCGAGCCGGTAGCGCACGGTCAGGGTGTCGCGGTCCAGCACGGCCAGCGGCGAGGAGGTGCCGCCGTCGTCGGCCACCTCGCACAGGTAGTCGCCGCACGCGAAGCGCGTCAGCGACGCGCTCACGTCGATCCCGCGCAGCGTCCGGGTGTCGTAGCGGGCCTCCATGTGCTGGCCGGTAGGCAGGATGGCGGACAGCACGAGCATCCCGCCGTACACCGTGGCAAGCACCGGTCTGCCGGGCGGGAACGCGGCTGTGCCGGTGCGCAGCACCCGCCCGTCGCGCAGATCGCGCACCGTGAACTCGCCCCGCTCGGAGACCGACCACGCCTCCAGCGCCCCCTCGTCGACCGCGGCGTACGGCGTGCCCTGAAGCACCCACCGCACCCGGCCGGTGCTGAGGTCGCGCACGATCATCTCCGTCGGCGCAGGCGCGGACAGCTCGCCCCCCGGCTCCGCCGACATCATGATGGGCGGGCTGTCCAGGGCGTACTCGCCGATCACCCAGACGTACTGCCGCGTGCTCCAGCGCACGGCTCCGGTGTGCACGTCCACGGCGGCCGAGGAGGTGCTGCCGTCCGCGAAGTCCTCGTTGATCACCAGCACGTCGGGGACCTGGGCCGCGACCTGGATGTCGCGCCCCCGGCCGGCCGAGGCCGGCAGCCGCCAGCGCAACGCGCCGCTGTTCATGTCGTACGCCGACACCGCCTTGCTGTTGCGGACCAGCAGCAGGTCGCCCGCCACATCGACGCCGCCGGTGACCGGCCCGTCGACGTCGCCCAGGGCCACGTCGGCGAGCTGCGTGAACATCGGCGTCATCGGCGCCGCGGCTCCCAGCGCGCCCGTGAGCAGCAATGCGATCACCGCGGCCAGCGGCCTGAGGCCTCGGACCGGCCGGCTCCGGCCAGGCGATGGCTCCACTCCGGCCCGGACCTCGCCCAGCTCGATGATCTCCGTATCCACCCAGTGCCTCCCCCGCCGAGATGCGCACGATCACCGCACCATGAGTCAGCGCAGACTAATGCAGGGGCTTGCCTGCTGGGAGGCGAGGCGGCCGGCCCTCTTGCCCCGATCGCCCCACTTCGATACCGTCCGGTGAGGTGCGGCGACCGTCCCACTCATTACACGCCGCGCCGAGTTGAGCCCCCTCCACAAGAGAGGCGCGATACATGCCGACCACTCCACGACGCACCATCCACCGCGTGCTGGCCGCAGGCGCGGCCACCCTACTCATCGCCGCGCTCACGCCGGCCGTAGCTCATGCCGACGAACCGGATCCCCGCATCGGACTCGGCGCGGGCTGGCTCGACGCGCAGTCGGCGATCGGCAATCTCGAACACCTCGCCCACCTCGACAAACCACCGGGCTTCGTCAATCCGGCCAACCCCGGCGACTTCGGCTTCGTCACCTCGGACCTCGCCTTCACCGGCCACTACGCGATCATGGGCAACTTCAACGGGTTCAACGTCGTCGACATCGCGAACCCGGCCGCCCCGGCGGTCGTGACCAGCGTCGTCTGCCCGGGCGGGCAGGGTGACGTGTCGGTCTACGGCGACCTGCTGTTCATGTCGGTCGAGGAGAGCCGCGCCCGCGTCGACTGCGGCGCCAACCCGACCGTCGGCGAGCGCTTCCAGGGCGTGCGCGTCTTCGACATCAGCGACATCACCACGCCGACGCAGGTCGCGGCCGTCCAGTTGTGCCGCGGGTCGCACACGCACTCGGTGGTGTCCGACCCCGACGATCCGGCCAACGTGTACGTGTACGTCTCCGGCACCGCCGGGGTGCGTCCGGTCGCCACGATGGCGGGTTGCAACAACAACCCGGCGAACGGCGAGGACCCTTCGCGCTGGCGGATCGACGTCATCAAGGTCCCGGTCGCCGACCCGGCCGCCGCCGCGGTGGTCAGCGGTCCGCGGCTGTTCGCCGACCCGGACACCGGCGCGGTCGACGGGCTGCAGAACACGCCGCCCGCCCCGACGCACCCGTCCGGCGCGAACTGGGGTCCCACCCCCATCACCGACGCCTGCCACGACATCACCGCCTACCCGGCCCTCGGGCTGGCGGCCGGCGCCTGTGAGGGCAACGGCATCCTGATCGACATCTCCGACCCCGCCCACCCGGTGCGCCTGGACGAGGTCGCCGACCCCAACTTCGCGTACTGGCACTCGGCGACGCTGACCAACGACGGCAAGAAGGTCATCTTCACCGACGAGTGGGGCGGCGGCACGGGAGCCCGATGCCGCCCGACCGACCAGGCCAGCTGGGGCGCGAACGCGGTCTTCGACATCGTCGACGGCAAGATGGAGTTCCGCAGCTACTACAAGCTGCCGGTGCCCCAGACGCTGACCGAGAACTGCGTCGCGCACAACGGCTCGCTGATCCCGGTGCCCGGCCGCGACATCATGGCCCAGGCCTGGTACCAGGGCGGCATCTCGCTGGTCGACTACACCGACTCGGCACACCCGAAGGAGATCGGCTACTTCGACCGCGGCCCGATCTCGGCCACCGCGCTCGTGCTGGGCGGCATGTGGTCGGCGTACTGGTACAACGGCGCGGTCTACGGCAGTGAGATCGCCCGCGGCCTCGACGTGTTCGGACTCAAGCCGAGCGTCCACCTGACCGAGGCGGAGATCGCCGCGGCCCGGCAGATCCAGCTGCCCGAGTTCAACGCCCAGCACCAGACGAAGATCACCTGGGCGCCGAGCTTCGCGGTGGCGCGGGCGCGCTTCGACCAGCTGGCCCGCACCTGCACCACGACCATCGACGGCCGCCACAACGGCCCGCTGACCGTCTCGGGCGTGACCTGCCTGGACGGCGCGACCGTCAACGGCCCGGTCGCGGTCCGCAGGGGCGCGACGCTGCTCGCGATCGACTCGACGATCTCCGGCCCCGTGTCGGCGTCGTCGGCGGCCGCGGTGCACCTCTACCACAGCACCGTCCGCGGCCCGGTGGCCGTCTCCGGTGCGACGGGCAGCGTGGCGGTCGTCGACACGACCTTGCACGGTCCGGTCTCGCTGTCGGGCGGCAGGACGACCGGCGTCGAGCCGATCATCGCCGACAGCACGATCAACGGCCCGCTCGCCTGCTCCGGCAACACCCCCGCGCCGATCAACCTCGGTGCGGCCAACACGGTCAGCGGCCCCGCCGGCGGCCAGTGCGCCACGCTCGACTGAGCACGGCGCGACAAAGCGCAGGGGCGGTCCACCGGTTTCGGTGGGCCGCCCCCTCCGCGTTTCGGGCAAGATGGACGTCATGCCCGTACAGCTCAATCACACCATCGTCATGGCCGCCGACCGCGACCGGAGCGCGGACTTCCTCACCGACCTGCTGGGCCTCGCGCCGGCCGCGACCTACGGCCCGTTCCGGGTGGTCGCCCTGGCCAACGGCGTATCGCTCGACGTCGTGCGCGCCGACGGTCCGATCCGCACCCAGCACTACGCGTTCCTGGTGACCGAGGACGAGTTCGACCAGATCTGGACCCGCATCCGCGAGCGCCGCCTGACGTTCTGGGCCGACCCGTTCCACAGCCGGCCGAACGAGATCAACCACAACGACGGCGGCCGCGGCCTCTACTGGGAAGACCTCGACGGACACAACCTCGAGATCATCACCCGGCCGTACGGCGGCTGACCCGGCCCACTCCGGACGGTCGCCGCGCGGCCGCACATCGGCTACCGTCTTGACCATGCTCGGCTCCCGCCGCCTCGCCATCGCCGCCGTGGCCGCCGCCGTCGCGACCGGAGTCGCGGTGGCCCTGATCGTCCTGCTGCCGGGCGACGACGCCGCCCCGGGCACGGCCGCGCCGACCCTGCGCGTGGTCCAGCCGGGCGCGCCCGGACAGTCCGCGCGCACGCTCTCCCCCGCGGACGTCGCCGGGCTGTCCGCGCCGCCGCACAACGCGGCGGACACCGCCTTCATGGCCAAGATGATTCCGCACCACCGGCAGGCGCTGGAGATGACGGCGCTGGTCGCCGGGCGCAGCCGGAGCACCGAGATCGCCCAGCTCGCCGAGCGGATCACGATCTCGCAGCAGGACGAGATCGCGCTGATGGAGCGGTGGCTGACGGACCGCCGCGAAGCGCTGCCGTCGCCGCACGCCAATCACGTCGGCCACGGCGAGCTGATGCCCGGCATGCTCGACCAGAGCGACCTGACGCGGCTGGCCGACGCCGACGGCCCGGCCTTCGACCGGCTCTTCCTCGACTACATGATCCGGCACCACCAGGGCGCGGTGACCATGGTCGACCAGCTCTACCAGGCCGGTGGGGGCGTCGAACCGGCCAGCGACCGGCTCGCCCGCGAGGTCAACGCGGATCAGCAGATCGAGATCCGCCGCATGAAGGAACTGCTCGCCAAGCTCGCCGCCTGACGGCCCCGGCTCGGCGGGCCCCGTCAGCTGGGCAGCGCCTCGATCTCCAACTCGAAGTCGACGCCGCGCTCCTTGAACCACGACAGCGGGTCCTGCAGCACGCCGTCGACGTACAGCTCCAGGTGCAGGTGCACGTTGCGGGACAGGCCGGTGTTGCCGAGCAGCGCGATCGCCTGGCCGGCCTCGACCTGCTGACCGCGCTTGACGAGGACGTGGCTGGCGTGGGCGTACACGGTCTGCACGCCGTCGCCGTGGTCGATGATGACCGAGTTGCCGAACGCGCCGTTCCAGCCCGCCTGCACCACGGTGCCGGCCCGCATCGCCGCGAACGGCGTGCCCTCGGGCAGCCCGGTGAGGTCCAGCCCGTGGCGCGAGTGGCCCGCGCCGGCGCTGACGCCGGCGGCCAGGTCGTAGTCGTGCAGCGGCAGCTTCCAGGTGACGGTGCTCTCGGCCGTGGTCTCGGTGGTCCGCTCGGCACGGTTGGCGCGGTCCGCGGCCTGCGCGCGGTCGCTGGTGGCACCGCCGGCCTGGACGTACGCGGCTACCGCGCTGTCGGCGGCGTCGCCCTTCGCGTCGTCGACAGCGGCGCCGGTCGCGAACGCGACGACTCCCGCACCTGCCGCAGCCGTCGCCAGCACTGCGGTGTACCTGCGCCGGGACGGGACGTCTGCCCGTCGTCGACCCCGGTAACGGTCGCCTTCGCGGACAACTTCCGGCCGATACTGCACGTGTGCTCCCCGTCATCTCCACCACCGGCCGGCGAGGTCCGCCGGGCGTAGGTGTCCGAACGTCAAGTGAGACTTGAACAAACTAGCCACCCCGCACCCCCGGTCACAAACCGTGATTCGTGGTCCACTGGTGACTGTGCGTTGTCCTCGCTGGTACAGGGCGAGCGGGCCACAACTATCGTTACCTAAGGAAGCGAGCGATATCACCCACCGCGTCGGGCGTCAGTCCCACAGATGCTGGCTTCCGCACATGCTGCAGGCCGGCACGGTCCCGTGCGGCAGCAGACCCAGCTTCTCCAGGGTCCACTCGTCGGTGATCTTCTCGTCCTCGGCCAGCAGCAGGATCCGGGTGAGCAGGCGGGCGGTCGCGTGGTCGGCGCGCTCGACGGGCTGGAACAGCGCAGGATGCGGCGTGTCACCGAAGCCGTACGACAGCTCGCGCGGCCCCGGACGGTCGCCGATCACGACGGCATCGGTGCCCAGGTGCAGCCGGTAGACGGCGCGCGTGCCATCCACCACCACGGTGTCGCCCTGCCGCGTGATCCGGTCCGGTCCGCCGTCGCCGAGCACGGCGGCCAGCAGTTCCGCACGGGACCGCGCCAGGCCCGTCGAGTAGTCGCCGACGCTGCGGCGGCCGGCCCAGGCGGCCTGGTCGAGATCGCGCACCGCCTCGGAGAACACCACCGGCGGCACCCGGTCGGCGGGCACGGCGGTGTCCCGGTCGCGGAACTCCAGCCGGGTGAAACCGACATCGCCCGCTGCCCAGTAGCCTTCCGTGACGGTGTGCAGCACCGCGGTGTGCTCGCCGCACTGCCTGGTCGCGTACGGCTGGGCGGTGTCGTGAAGCGACCAGCCGCGTGACGCCAGTTCCCGGGCCGCCGCGCCGCCGTCGATCACCCGGCCGGTGAAGCGGGTCGCGTCGCCGGTGATTTCTTCGGGCGTCGGCGCGTACCACTCGCGGAACAGCTGCGGCACCGGCTGGCAGAGCCTGCGCCGGGCCGCCTCCGCCTGCCAATGCCCCAGCAGCCCGGCGGCGGCCAGCGAGGCGGGATGCGCCGCGCTGACCGGACCGGTCGCGTCCACGTCGTCGAGCAGCCCGAACCGACCGCCCTGGTCCTGCCACACCAGCAGCGGCAGCAGCCCCGCCCCGGTCGGGGTGGCGCGCAGCCGGGCCAGCTCCGCGGGCGGCACCGGCGCGCCGGTGGTGACGAGCCGGTGCAGCCTGCCGCGCAGCCGCGAGGCGTGGCCGCGCACCAGTTCGTGCTGTTCGCGCAGCGCCGCCACGCCCGGGTCTTCGCGTACGGCCTTGGGCAGCGACTTCAGCACGCGGCCGCCCTTGCTCGCGACGACCGCGGGTTCGCCGCCGACGAAACCGACGGCGGCCGTGTACGGCCCGACGACCAGCGGCGCCGGCACCGGCGTGGGCGAGTGGGCCTCCCCCGCTTCGTCGAGCGCGGCGGCGTCGGCATATCCGCCGACCTGGGCCAGGTGCTCCAGCGCGACGTCCAGGGCGACCGCGTGCTGACGTCGCCGCTCCGGGGAGAACTCCATGCCCCGCCGGTGCACCTCGCGCAGCGCCACCCAGCGGTCCAGCACGGTCTCACCGTCGGCCGGCGGCAGCATCCCGTACGCCGTGAGGCCCACCGGCGAGTCCTTGGCCACCCGGGTCATGACCGGTCCACGACGCAGGCCCAGCGCCGCCGCGACCACGTCGTTGGGCACCAGTTTCAGCAGCCGGGCCACGTCCGCGCCGCCCGCCTCGGCCGCCGCCGCGAGGATCGCCGCCCGGTCGTTGCGCACGACGCGGCTCGTCGCCTGGCCGGTCTGGATCAGACGCAGCAGGCGCTCGGCCCCGGCCAGGCCGAGCAGCGGCAGCAGCGCCTGCGCGTCCCCGGCCGCCAGGCGCAGCGTGAACGCCCGCTCCTGGCGCTCCACGGGCGCGTCGCGCAGCAGTTCGATCAGGTCCGCCCGCTCGGCCGAGGTCAGCGCCGCCGCGCCCAGGTGCCGGGCGACCCGCCAGTTGCCGGTGAAGTCGAGCGCCCACCGCACGAAGCGCAACCCGCGCGGCACGGGCAGCGTCAGCAACCGGTCCTCGTCGACGTCGGCGGCGCAGGCCAGCTCCCACATATTGTTGTGCAGGGCGGGCCGGAACCGGTCGCCGGTGGCCGCGGCGACGACCGGACTGCCGCGGCCGACCAGTTTGCGGACCGTGTCGGCGTCGGCGGCGAACCGCTCGACGACCTCGTCGTCCAGCTCCCCGGCCGCCTGGAGCGCGTCCAGCAGCAGGGCGCGCGAGGTGCCGCAGATCCCACCGAGCGGGGTGAGCGCGATGGCACGCAGCACCTTCAGGTCACCGGCGTCGAGCGCGGCGACGACGAGCGCGTCGAGCCGGCCGTCGGGGCGCGGCTGCCCGCCGAGCAGGGTCGCCAGTGCGGCCCGCCGTGCCGTGGTCGGCCAGGGCGCGTCGAGCACGTCGGCGGGGTCGGCGGGGTCGGTGAGCGGGAACGCCGTGTCGTACAGCCGGTCCAGCTCCTGCTCGTCGGCTTTCGGTAGGCCGCGGCCAGAGCTCGCGGTCTCCAGCTGGGCCAGCATGTCCCGGGCCGTGGTCCGCAGGGCGGCGAGGTCTCCGGTGGCCCCCGCCCGGCGGGCCCGGTGGACCAGCGCCATCATCGCCAGCGTGCCGCCCGACTGCTCGAACATCGCCCAACCCCTGCCGTCCACGCCTGCCGCCCATGATCCGTCCAGACCCTAAGGGACGCCTGCGACAGGCGCGGACGGGCGTGCTATCGGGGCGTGAGCAAGCAGAACTCGTTGCCGCCCGGCGCGGCCATCATCACCCGACCGGCGTCGTCACGCTCCTTGTCCAGCAGAGTCGCGCCGAGGGAGAGCAAGCGGTCGATCTCCGCCTGTTGGTCGCCGCCGGCCGGTGGAATGAGGTCGAAGTACAACCGGTCCGTGCCTGTCTTCGGCATCAGCGGCGGACCACCCCAGGTGATCTTCGTGCCGCCGTATGGCGCCTGGATCGCGGTCTCCTGGTCCTGGTCCCAGACCAGCGGCCAGCCGAGCGCCGCGCTCCAGAAGTAGCCGACCTCCGGCATGCCGTCGCCGGACAGCGCGCCGATGATGCCGCAGCCCGCGAGGAAGTTGTTGCCCGGCTCGATGACGCAGAACTCGTTGCCCTCGGGGTCGGCGAGCACCACGTGGTCGGCATCGGGGCCCTGGCCCACGTCGATGTGCCGGCCGCCGAGTTCGAGCGCCGTGGCCACGGTCTGCCGCTGGGCCTCCAGGGACGCGCTCGGAAGGTCGAAGTGCGCGCGGTTCTGCCCGATCTTCGGCTCGGTGCTCGGAACGAACCGGATCCGGAACGCGGTGTCGTCGTCGGGCAGGAGCACGACGCCGTCGTACGGATCGTCGACGAGCTGCCTACCCAGGACTCCCGCCCAGAACCGTGCGAGCGGCAGCGGTTCGAGCGCGTTGAAGCAGAGTGCGGACAGTCGACTGGTCATCGTGTGCTCACTTCCGATCCGCCGGCCGGTGAGCCGGACCCTTCCGGTTTCTCGCCCGGAACTCTAGACGGGTGCCGGTCTCACCCGCAGCCGAGTATTCGAGCAGCCCGGCGCGGAACTTCGCGACGGCCGAGCGGCGTCACGGCCGGACGGGCACGGTCACGGCGGTGACGACGAGGTCGGCGGAGGCGGCGAAGCGACCGTCGAATCGCGACAGCGGGGTGTCGCCGTACCGGGGAGCGTCGATCAGCACGGTGGCGCTGAACGTGCCCGCGTCCGGGTCGAAGGCGAGGTCGGCCTCGGCGAAGTCGAGCCAGCGCCGGGCCAGCGGAAACCATGCCTTGTAGACCGACTCCTTGGCGCTGAACAGCATCCTGTCCCAGTAGACCGCCGGGTGGGAGGCGGTCAGCGCGCGCAGCCGGGTCAGTTCAGCGGGCAGCGCGATCGTGTCCAGCACGCCGTCGGGCAGCGGCTGGTGCGGCTCGGCGTCGACGCCGACCGACCCGAGGTCGGCGGCACGGGCCACGACGGCGGCACGATACCCGGCGCAGTGGGTGATGCTGCCGACCGTTCCCGCGGGCCACAGTGGCTGCCCGCGCTCTCCCGTGAGCAATGGCGCAGGCGCGAAGCCGTGCTTGGCCAGCGCCTCGCGGGCGCACCGGCGGGCGGTGGCGAACTCGGTGCGCCGCTTGTCGACCGCGCGTGCCACCAGCTGCTCCTCCTCCGGGAACAGCGGTGCGGGCACGGTGTCGTCGAACGCCTCCACCACCGTGGCGGCGACCGGCAGCAGCGGGGCCATCATGCGGGCACCCCGGCCCACTGCACCGGGCGCAGCATCGCGGGCGGGGCGGACCTGGTTTTCCACTCGCGCGGGTAACCCAGCGACACCTCCTGGAACGGCACGCCGTCATACCAGGTCAGGCGAGGAATGTGCAGGTGGCCGTAGACGGCTGCCGCGGCGCGGTAGCGCACGTGCCAGTCGGCGGTCAGCTCGGTGCCGCACCACTGCGCGAACTGGGGGTGCCACAGCACGTCGGTCGGCTGGCGGACCAGCGGGAAGTGGTTGACCAGGACGGTCGGCAGCGCCGGATCGACCGCGTCGAGCCGGGTGCGGGTGTGCTCGACCCGAGCCTGGCACCACTCCTCGCGGCTGGCGTACGGGTCGGGGTGCAGCAGCATCTCGTCGGCGCACACGATCCCGGTGTCGTACGCGTGCTGCAGCGCCATCGCCTTGGTCAGCATGCCGGGCATCCGGAACGAGTAGTCGTACAGCACGAACAGGGGCGCGACGGCGACCGGGCCGCCCGCGCCCTCCCACACGGCGTAGTCGTCCTCGGGGGTCAGCACGCCGAGCTGCCGGCACCGCTGCACCAGGTCCAGGTAGCGGCGCTCGCCGCGGGTCTGCACCGGATCCTGGCGCGGGGTCCACAGCTCGTGGTTGCCGGGCGCCCAGATCACCTTGGCGAACCGCTCGCGGAGCCCGGCGAGCACGTCGACCACGTCGTCGAAGATCTCGCCGACGTCACCGGCGACGATGAGCCAGTCCTGCGCCGAGCTGGGTCGCAGCCCGTCGAGCAGCGCGCGGTTCTCGGCGTAGCCCACGTGCAGGTCGCTGATGGCGTAGAGCGTGCCGGGATGCATCGTCACCTCGTGCGGGGTTCGGGCGGGCGGCAGCGCACAGCACGGGACGGCGGTGTCCCGTGCTGTGTGGACGTGCGGTCTCAGGCCGCGCCGGCGGCGGCCTTCTCCCACTCCTCGCGGGCGGCGAGGATCGTGGGCAGGTGCTCCTTGGCCCACTCGCGGCAGGCGGCGATCGGTTCCAGCAGGGTGCGGCCGAGGTCGGTGAGTTCGTACACGACCCGGGGCGGGATCTCCGGGTACGCCGTACGGGTGATCATTCCGTCGCGCTCCATGCCGCGCAGGGTCTGGGCGAGCACCTTCGCGGTCACGCCGCGCAGCGGGACCTGGATCTCGGTGAAGCGCCGAGGGCCGTCCTCCAGGCAGCAGATGATCAGCCCGGCCCACTTGTCGCCGATGCGGATCGGCATCGCGCTGGACGGGCAGGCCGGATCGAACATCTCTGGGTCCAATGACGTGGTCACTATCCAGAGGGTACTTAGGTACCCTTGCGGTAACAAGTACCTTCCGTTCTAGACTCGGCCACAAAGATCGGGATACACCGATACTAGGGGAAGGTCTGCATATGAGCAGGATTATCGTGTTCGGTGCCGGTGGCAAGGCCGGTCGTGCCGTCGTCGACGAGGCCGTCAAGCGCGGCCACGAGGTGACGGCCGTGGTCCGCGACCCGGCCAAGTACGCCGACCTGGGCGTCGCCGCGGTGGCGGGCGACGTGCGCGACGCGTCCTCGGTGGCGGGCCTGGCCGCCGGGCACGACGCCGCCGTGAACGCCGCGTACGACCCGCAGAGCGCCCCGGGCGACTTCTTCGTGGGCGCGGCCAACGCGTTCCTGGAGGGGCTGCCGAAGGCGGGCGTGGGCCGGGCCGTCGTGGTCGGCATGGTCTCCAACCTGGAGGTCGCGCCCGGCGTGCGCATGCTGGACACGCCGGACTTCCCGGAGGCGTACAAGGAGTTCGCGCAGGGCCACACCGCGGGCCTGGACACGCTGCGCACCGCCGACACCGAGCTGGACTGGGTCGTGCTGACCCCGCCGATGGTGCTGGACCAGGCCGAGCGCACCGGCGTCTACCGCACCGGCGGCGACCAGCTGCTGGCCAAGGAGGACGGCACCAGCCACCTGTCCTACGCCGACCTGGCGGTCGCCATCGTCGACGAGATCGACAACCCGCGCCACCACCGCACCCGCGTCGCGGTCGCGGACTGAATGAGGGCGGCGTGGTGGGGCGGGCGTCATCCTGGCCGTCCCACCACGCTCAACCGAGCCGGACCCGCAGCTCATTGCGGCCGACCACCTGCAGCTTGCGGTACGCGCGGGTCAGGTGCTGCTCCACCGTGCTGACGGTGATCGACAGCTCCCGGGCGATGGCCCGGTTCGTGGAGCCCTTCGCCGCCAGCACCGCCACCTGGCGCTCGGCCAGGGTGAGCCGGTCGAGGCAGTCGGCGTACCGGTCGACGATCTTGTATTTGGCGACCGGCTCGGTCTCCGTCCGGGTGAACACGTTGCGGCACAGGTGCTCGATCGTGGACAGCAGTCCGGGCGTGCCGGCCGAGGTCAGCAGGGATTCGAAGATGGACTCGCACTTGCGGCCGTGCTCGGCGTCGAGCGGATCGTCCGAGCGCCGCGGCAGCGCCTCGGCGATGGTGCTGACCGCCTTGTCGTAGTCGTTCATCGCCATGTACGCCGCGGCCACGCCGAGCTGCCAGCGCGCCAGCTCCTGCGAGTCGACCCGCCACAGCGTCATCAGCCGCCCGCAGCGCAGGTAGTCGGCCAGCGCGAACAGGTGCTCGCCCGCGGCCAGGTAGAAGTGCCCCCGCGCGTAGAGGTAGTGCAGGCCGTACCGGCTGTCGAACATCGGCTCGGGCAGGCGGTGCCGGAAGTAGCGCACCCCCGCCTCGTGGTCGCCGACGGCCGTGGTGCCCAGCAGCAGCGTGGACAGCGGCATGCCGAGGCGGATCCCCCACTGCTCCGGGGCCATCAGCTCCAGCGCGTGCTCGGCCTGGGCGATCGCCTTGGCGGTGTCCCCGCCCCGCATGGTGATCTGCGCCTGGAGCGCGAGCAGTTCGGCGACCGCGGCGACGTCGCCTTCGGCCCGCGCGATCGAGGCGAAGCGCTCGCACCACGCCGCGGCCGGCGCGAACTGGTTCTCGTGCAGGAGGGTGGCCAGCGCGCTGACCACGGCCCGGGAATTCTCGCGGCCGCGCTCCAAGGCGGTCAGCGCCGCGTGCGCGTCGGCCAGCGCGGGTTGCGTGTCGTGGCCGCCGAGCACCCGGCTGAGCGAGTGCACCGCGGCGAAGCGCGGCGACTGCTCGGTCAAACGGCGGCTGTCGGCCTTCACCCGGGCCAGCACCGACGGCAGCAGGCTCGGGTAGTCGCAGCCGATGAGCAGCTGCCGGGCCCGCAGGTCGGCCATGGTGAAGGCACCCGGCGGCAGGCCGGCGATCTCCTGCTCCAGCGCGGCGACGGTCTCGGTGGCGTGCCACAGCGAACGCGGTTCGGCGGTGCGCGGCTGCTCCCCCGCGCCGACATGCCAGTGCCGGCGGCTGCGGCCGTCCCCGGCGAAGTCCAGGTTGCCCGCGGATCCGTCGCCGAGCATCTGCAGCACCCGCACCGGCACGAAACGACTGGCGCTGACCCGCCGCTGGGGCTGCGGCGGCGCGGCTTCGCTGATCGGGTCGAGGTTCTCCACCGCGGCCAGCCACGAGGCCACGTCGTCCGGGCTCGCCCCGGCCGGGACGAGCAGCTCGACGACCAGGCGGCTGAGCGACGCCCGCCGGCTGGCCGACATGTTGTGCAGCACCGCCTCGTGCGCGGCGCGGGTGCGGAACCCGGTGGCGTCGAGCAGGCCGCATGCGGTCAGCTCGGCGATCGCGCCCGCCGCGGGCTGACCGCCGGCCACCTGCGACACCATGTCGACGGAGCCCAGCGAACCGATCACGGCGACCGCCTCGGCGACGTCGCGGTCCTCCGGGTCGAGGGCGTGCAGGCAGTCGAGCACGGCCTGCCGGTAGGCCCGGCCGCCGACCGGGCCGACGCCGTCGGGCACGCGCCTGCCGTACCGGGCGAGGTGGTCGGCCAGCAGCGCGTTCACCAGCGGCGCGCTGCCGTTGGTGAGGGCGGCCAGGCGCTGCGCGAACGCCTCGCCGAGGGTGAGCCCGTGGCCGTGCCAGGCCGTCTTGACGACCTCGCACGAGGTGAGCGGCCCGAGGTCGATCCGACGCAGGTGCGCCTGGTCGAGGAGATCGGCCCACATCCCGGGCACCCCGGCGGCCGGGCGCACCCGGTCGGCGCAGACCAGCAGTATCGGCTGCCCGGCCAGGCCGGACGCCAGCTGCTTGACGAAGCGCTGCGAGGCCGGGTCGGCGTGGCGCAGGTCGTCGACGGCCACCACCACCGCGCTCGTGCCGGCCAGCGCGGTCAGCCTGCCGACGAGTGTCTCGGCGTCGCTGAGCGCGGGTTCGACCGCCTGGCCCAGCGAGCCGAACAGCTGCCGCGGCACGGCCAGATGATCGGTCCGGTCGAACTTGGAGCACACCGCCGTGACCACCAGGTCGCCTTCGTCGCGAGCGAGCTGGACGAGCAGGTCGAGCAGGTAGGACTTGCCGCCGGCGGTCGGCCCGTCGAGCAGGACCACCTGGCCCGCGCCGTCGCGCGCCCGCGCCAGGGCGGACACCAGCTGTCGGTAACCGGATAGATGCACGGCAGCGCTCATCGTCGTCCCTCCCCCGTCGTAGCCCGTACCCGACGCCCCCCAGCGCCTCGCATGCGCAGCAACGAACCTGACACATCGAAGGGTACTGGCCACCTGTTACCGAACCGTGTCCAGAAAGAAAGGCCCCGTTGCCACCGCGACGAACTTACCGTCGGGCCGCCCATCCGGACCACCAACTGCCGACTTTCTCACTCGGTACAACGATTCGGCGTGGCTCGGAGTCCGCATTGGACATCGATGTTCGTAGAACTTTGTGTTCGGGGTGTCCGCGCCGGGCGTCCGCCCGCCCGGCGCGGACCTCACGCCGTGGCGTTCGCGGCGCTGCGTGCGGCCTCGGTGACCGAGCGCAGTTCGCCCAGCACCGCGGCCTGCTGGCCGGTCAGGTAGAAGTGCCCGCCGGGCAGCACCAGCAGCCGGAACTCCCCGCCCGTGTGCGCCGCCCAGGACTCCACCTCGGCCACGTCCACCCGCGGGTCGGCGTCACCCACCAGCGCCAGGATCGGCGCGGCGATCCGCCGCCCCGAGTCGCAGCGGTAGGTCTCCACCGCCTGGTAGTCGGCGCGCAGCGCGGGCAGGATCATCCGGACCACCTCGGCGTCGCCGAGCAGGTCCGACTCGGTGCCGCTGAGCAGCCGCAACTCGGTGACGATGCCCTCGTCGGAACGCTGGTGCACGTTCTCGTGCCGCACCCGCGACGGCGCCCGCCGCCCCGAGGCGACCAGGGCGCGCACCGGATGCCCGGCGGCCTCGAACCGCCGCGCGGTCTCGAACGCCACCAGCGCGCCCATGCTGTGGCCGAAGAACACCACCGGCCGGTCCGTTTGGGGCGCCAGCACCTCGGCCAGCCGGTCGGCGAGGTCGTCGATCCTGGTCAGCGGCGGTTCGGCCCGCCGGTCCTGGCGTCCGGGATACTGCACGGCCAGCACGTCCACCGCCGGGGCGAGCTCACGCGACACCGGGAAGTAGAAGCTGGCCGAGCCGCCGGCGTGCGGGAAGCACACCAGCCGGACGGGCGCGTCGTCGGCGGGATGGAACCGGCGCACCCAGCGCTCGGCGTCGGGAGTCTGTGCCACGGTCATCAGATTCCTTCCGTGGATACTTCGGCCTTCAGGCCGGGGAGGAAACGGAACTCCTGCGCAGCAGGACAGGCACCGCCGATCCGCCGCCAAGGCGGATCGTCGTCCACCCGTACGCCAGTACGAAACCGCACATCCGTCCTGTTAGGATTTTGGTCGTGTCCAGGGCGGTGAAGCGCGCGTTCAAGTACCGCTTCTACCCGACCGACGTGCAGGCCGCGCAGCTGTCGCGGACGTTCGGGTGCGTACGGCTGGTCTATAACATGGCCCTGCAGGCCAGAACCGAGGCCTGGACCCAGCGGCAGGAGCGGATCAACTACAACGCCACCTCGGCCCTGCTCACCGCGTGGAAGAAGACCGACGACCTTGCGTTCCTCAACGAGGTCTCCTGCGTGCCGTTGCAGCAAGCCCTGCGGCACCTGCAGACCGCGTACACCAACTTCTGGGCCAGACGCGCCAAGCACCCCACGTACAAGTCCAAGAGACGCTCGCGCCGCTCGGCGGAGTACACCGCCAGCGCGTTCCGGTGGCGCGACGGCACGCTGACCCTGGCCAAGATGGCCGAGCCCCTGGACATCGTTTGGTCGCGACCGCTGCCGGACGGGGCATCGCCGTCGACGGTGACCGTGTCGCAGGACGCGGCCGGGCGCTGGTTCGTGTCCCTGCTCTGCGACGACGCCATAACCCCGATCCCGGCCACGGGCGCGGTCGGAATCGACGCCGGCCTGGACAGCCTGCTCACCCTGTCCACCGGCGAGAAGATCACCAACCCGCGGCACGAACGCGCCGACCGGCAGCGGCTGACCCGCGCCCAGCGTGACCTCGCCCGCAAGCAGAAAGGCTCGGCCAACCGCACCAAAGCCCGGATCAAGGTCGCTCGCATCCACGCCCGGATCGCCGACCGGCGGCGTGACCACCTGCACCAACTGACGACTCGGCTCGTTCGTGAGACCCAAGCGATCGTGATCGAGGACCTGGCCGTGGCGAACATGGTCAAGAACCACCGTCTCGCGCGTGCGATCAGTGATGCGGCGTGGCGGCAGTTTCGCACCATGCTGGAGTACAAGGCCGCCTGGCACGGCCGGGACCTGACCGTGGTGGACCGCTGGTTCCCCTCGACCCGGCTCTGCTCGGCCTGCGGTGCACTCGCGCAGAAGATGCCGCTGGACGTGCGGGAGTGGACGTGCCCGTGCGGGGCCGTCCACGACCGCGACGTGAACGCGGCACGCAACATCCTGGCCGCCGGACTGGCGGTGACAGCCTGCGGAGACGATATAAGACCTCAAAGAGGAACCTCTCGGACGGGGCAGTCGTCGACGAAACAGGAAAACCCGAGGGCGACCAAGGGAATCCCCGCCCTTAGGGCGGGGAAGATGTCAACGAGCGTACTCACGCCTTCCGGTAGACGTCCTTGACGGCGATCCTGCCGTCGACCACGGTGAACACGTCGATCGAGCGGTCGAGCACCTTGCCGTCGAGGCTGATCACGATCTCCAGGTACACCTTGTCGCCCGCCTCGACGAGGTCGCCGTACGCGATCTTCACGCCCTTCGCCTCGTACTCCTTGCGTACGGCGATGAGCCTGGTCAGCAGCTCGGACATGGCGGGTTTGCGGTAGGTCGTGCCGGGTTCGGACCCCTCGGCGGCGATCCACACCCCGTCCTCGGCGAAGTGCGCGATCGCGGCCGCCACGTCGTCGGCCTCGCCCGCTGCGAAGAATCCCGCGACCACGTCGGTGTTGGACATGCTGTGTCTCCCTGCTCGTTGCGGTGGATGGGTCACTTCAGGACGACCGGCAGCCGCTCCAGGCCGCGGAACTGCGCGGTGTAGCGCCAGGTCAGGTGCTCGACCGGGACGGCGAGCTGCCACATCGCGAACCGCTCCAGCAGCGCCCGGAAGACGATCTCGCCTTCGAGGCGGGCCAGCGGTGCGCCCACGCAGTGGTGGATGCCGTGCCCGAACGACAGGTGCGAACCGGCCCGCCGGTCGACGCGCAGCCGGTCCGGGTCGTCGTACTGGGCCGGGTCGCGGTTGGCGGCCGGGAACGCCACGAAGACGATCTCCCCGGCGGGGATGACGGTGTCGCCGACCGGGATGTCGGCGGTGCTGAACCGGATCGTGGACAGGTTCAGCGGGCTCTCGAAGCGCAGGAACTCCTCGATCGCGCCGGGCAGCAGTGACGGGTCCGCGCGCAGCAACTCCTGCTGGTCGGGGTGGGTGAGCAGGGCCAGCATCCCGCTGCTGATCATGTTGGCGGTGGTCTCGTAGCCGGCGTTCATCACCAGGAAGACCGTCGACATCAGCTCGGCCGGTTCGAGGCGTACGCCGTCGTCGGTCGCCTGGATCAGCGCGGAGATCATGTCGTCGGCCGGTGCGGCGGCCTTGCTCGCGATCAGCTCGCGCAGGTACTGGAACGCCGCGCCCAGCGCCTGCTGCTTCTCCTCCGCGGTGATGTCGACGCTGGCCAGGGCGCTGCTCCAGACCTTGAAGTCGGCGAAGCGCTCCTCGGGCACGCCCAGCAGGTTGCCGATGACGTAGATCGGCAGCGCCAGCGCGATCCGGTCGACCAGGTCGAACTCCTCCCCCGGCCGGACGCCGTCGAGCAGCTCGTCGACCTGCCGCACGATCCACGGGCGCATCTGCTCGACGCGGCGCATGGTGAACGCCTTGCCCAGCAGCCGGCGCAGCCGGGTGTGGTCCGGCGGATCGCTGAACAGCATGCTCTTGGGCTGCTCGGTCGCCGACTGGCTGCCGTCCACCGAGTGGCGGTTGACCACGCCGGGCAGCGCCACCGAGTCCTTGGACAGCCGCGGATCGGCCAGCAGGGCCCGGCCGTGCTCGTGGCTGGTCACCACCCAGGCGTTCAGCTCGGTGGCCAGTGTCTTGACGACCTGCCGGGTGATCGGTCCGTCCTGGCGCAGCCGGGCGTACGTCGTGTAGGGATCCTGCACGAAGCTCCAGCTGAGCAGGTCGACGTCGTCGGCCTGTGGTGCGTAGGTCACGGTGTGGTCCTTTCTCGACTAGGGGGTTCAGCCCCGGGACGTTAGCCAGTGCTCGACGGCCTGCGCCGCCGCCGCGGCGTGCTCCTCGACGAGGGAGCGGTGATCTCCCGCGGCCGCGACCGCGTCGTGCGGCACGGGCCACGCGGTGCGCTCCGCCGGCCCGGCCAGGATCCGTTCGGCGCGCACCAGCAGCGTGGGCACCGGCGACGGGTCCGGCCGCCAGTCCTGGAACAGCCGCAGGTAGTGGCCCATCGCGGCGAGCTTGTCGTCGTCGACCAGCGCCACCACCTCCGGACGGCCGGCCAGGTCCTGGAACAGCACGTCCTGCAGCGCGGTCAGCTCGGGGGCGCCGGGCGCGAAGGTGTCCAGCAGCACGACGCCCGCACACGCGCGGCCGCGGTCGGCGAGTTCGGCGGCGACGGCGTGTGCCAGCCAGCCGCCGGACGAGTAGCCGACCAGGACCGCCTCGCCTTCGGGGACCCGGTGGGCGAGCGCGGCGACGAGCGACGGCACGTCTTCGGCGAGGTCCTCGCCCGGCAGGTAGCCGGGCAGCGGCAGGGCCGACACCCGGCGCACCCCGCGCAGTCCGGCGGCGAGGCGGGCGAACTGCACCGGGCTGGCCGGGGCCACGAACGACGGCAGGCACACGAGCGAGGGCGCGGCCGGTCCCTCAGCCAGCGGCATGGCCTCGCCGACGAGTGGCCTGGCCGACCACGGGCGCGCGGCGGCCGCGTCGGCCAGCAGCTCCATGCCCTCGCCGACCCTGCCCGCCAGGCACTCCCGCCGGAACGTCTCGACCAGGGTCTCCCCCGCCTCGGCAGCGGGCCCGGCGGGCGGCGCGAGGTGCTCGGTCACCGCGGTGACAACGCCGGCCGTGGTGGCGAGGTGCTCGGTCAGCGTGCCCACGCTGGCGCTGTCGAACAGGGCCGCGGCGGGCAGGGCCAGTCCGGTCGCGGCGTGCAGGCGGTCGCGCAGCTCCACGGCGGACAGCGAGGTGAGCCCCAGCGCGGTGAGCGTCGCGGTCTCGTCCAGCTCGCCGTCCAGGTGTCCCAGCACCGCGGCGGCCGCGGCGGCGACGAGCTGCCGCAGCTCGTCACGGCTGCGACCGGGCGACCGTGCCGCCGACGCCGCCGGGCCGGGTTCCGGCGACTGCGCCCGCCGTCGCGCCGACGTGCCGGTCGCCGCGTCCGGAGGCACCGCGCCGCGTTCCGCGTTCGAAGTCCCCGTGGCACGAGCCGCGCCTGGCGTGACGTCGTCGGGCTGCCGCCGCACGCCGGGCAGGCCGCGGGCCGGCCAGTGGCGGCGGCGCTGGAAGGCGTAGGTCGGCAGCGTGGTCCGGGCCGGGTCCGGGAAGAACGCCGACCAGTCCACGTCGGCGCGGACCGCGACCTCGGCGAACGCGGCGACCGCGGACAGCGGTTCGGTGCGGTCGCGGCGCAGCATCGGCACGGCCGGTGCGCCCGTGTCGCCGAGGCACTCGGGCAGCAGCGCCGACAGCACACCGTCCGGCCCGGCCTCGACGAACAGGTCCACGCCCGTGGCGTGCAGCGCGGCCGCGGCGTCGGCGAACCGCACCCGCTGCCGGACCTGCCCGACCCAGTACGCCGGGTCGGCCAGCCCGCCGGGACGGGTCAGGGCACCGGTCACCGTGGACACGATCGGGATCCGGGGTTCGGCGAAGGTCAGGGTGTCCACGACCGCACGGAACCCGTCGAGCATCGGTTCCATCAGCGGCGAGTGAAACGCGTGGCTGACTTCCAACCGCCGCGTCCGGTGACCGCGTTCGCGCAGCTCGGCCACGATCTGCTCGACCGCGTCCTGCTCGCCGCTGAGCACCACTGAGGACGGCCCGTTGACCGCGGCGACGGCGACCGTCGCGGCGTGTGCCGCCAGCAGCGGCAGGACCTCGTCCTCGGGTGCGCCGACGGCGACCATCGCCCCGCCGGGCGGCAGCGCCTGCATCAGCGTGCCCCGCGCGGCGACCAGGCGCGCCGCGTCCGGCAGCGACAGCACTCCGGCCACGTGCGCGGCGGCGATCTCGCCGACGGAGTGCCCGGCCAGCACGGCCGGACGCACGCCCCAGGACTCCAGCAGCCGGAACAGCGCCGTCTCGACCGCGAACAGGGCCGGCTGGGCGAACCCGGTCTCCCCGAGCCCGTCCCCGGACGCGACGACCTCGCGCAGCGGCCGCGCCAGCAGCGGATCGAGGGCGGCACACGCCTCGTCGAACGCGTCGCGGTACGCCGGGAACGCGGCCGCCAGGTCCAGGCCCATCCGTACCCGCTGCGCGCCCTGGCCGGTGAACAGCACCGCGACCCGGCCCGCGTCACGCTGCCCGGCGGCCGCGCCGGGGCCGGTCTCGCCCCGGGCGAGCCGGGCCAGCCCGTCGAGCAGGTGCTCGTGCCCGGTGCCGGACACGACTGCGCGGTGGTCGAACCTTGCCCGGGTATTGGCCAGCGACCAGCCGACCGCCACCGGATCCGCGCCCGCCGCGACCGCCCCGTGCAGGCGCGCCGCCTGCGCCCGCAGCGCCTCGGGCGTACGCGCCGACAGCAGCCACGGCACCACCGCCGGTGCCTGCGGCGAGGCAGTGGGGGGCGGGGCGGGGGCCTCCTCCAGGATGACGTGGGCGTTGGTGCCGCTGATCCCGAACGCGGACACGCCCGCCCGGCGGGGCCGGTCGCCGCGCGGCCACGGCCGGGCCTCGGTGAGCAGCCGCACCGTGCCGGAGCTCCAGTCCACGTGCGGGGTGGGCGCGTCGACGTGCAGGGTCGGCGGCAACTCGCCGTGCCGCATCGCCAGCACCGTCTTGATCACCCCGGCCACGCCCGCGGCGGCCTGAGTGTGCCCCAGATTGGACTTGACCGAACCCAGCCACAGCGGCTCGGCCCGGTCCGCGCCGTACGTCGCGAGCAGCGCGTCGGCCTCGATCGGGTCGCCGAGCACGGTGCCGGTGCCGTGCGCTTCCACCAGGTCCACGTCGGACGGGGCAAGCCGCGCCGCAGCGAGCGCCTGCCGGATGACGCGCTGCTGGGACGGCCCGTTCGGGGCGGTGAGCCCGTTGGACGCTCCGTCGGAATTGACCGCCGACCCGCGCACCACCGCCAGTACCTCGTGCCCGAGGCGGCGGGCGTCGGACAGCCGCTCCACCAGCAGCATCCCGATGCCCTCGGCCCAGCCGGTGCCGTCGGCCCCGGCCGCGAACGCCTTGCAGCGCCCGTCCGGCGCCAGCCCGCGCTGCCGGGCGAACTCCACGAACCCGAACGGCGTGGACATCACGGTGACCCCGCCGGCCAGCGCCAGCGAGCACTCCCCGGCGCGCAGCGCCTGCGCGGCCAGGTGCAGCGCCACCAGCGACGACGAGCAGGCGGTGTCCAGGCTGAGCGCCGGGCCGGTGAAGCCGAACGTGTACGAGATCCGCCCGGACGCGACGCTGGCCGCGTTGCCGGTGATGAGCATGCCTTCCACGGGCCGCGGGTCCTGCGCCAGCAGCAGCGGGTAGTCCTGGCCGTTGCCGCCGACGAACACGCCCGTGTCGGAGCCGCGCAGCGCGGCCGGGTCGAGCCCGGCGCGTTCCAGGGTCTCCCAGGTGACTTCGAGCAGCAGCCGCTGCTGCGGGTCCATGCCCAGCGCCTCGCGCGGCGAGATGCCGAAGAAGGCGGCGTCGAAGGTGTCCGCGCCGTCGAGGAAGCCGCCGGTGCGCGCGTACGTGTGGCCCGAGCTGGCCGGGTCCGGGTCGTACAGGTCCTCCGGCCAGCCCCGGTCCTGCGGGAACGGGCCGATGGCGTCGCCCCCGGCGGCGACCAGCCGCCACAGGTCCTCCGGCGAGCTGACCCCGCCGGGGAACCGGCAGGCCATGCCGACGATCGCGATCGGCTCGGCCGTGGCGTCGACGAGGCTCTGATTCTGCTGCCGCAGGCGCTCGTTCTCCTTCAGCGCCGCGCGCAGCCCTTCGACGAGCTGGTCCACCGAGGCGGCCATCAGCGGGCCGCGCTCTCGCCGGCCAGCCGCAGCAGGCTGTCAACGTCCATCTCGTCGATCGACCCGCCTGCGGCAGGCGTCTCGTCACCGCCGTCCGGTTCGCCGAGCCGCAGCAGCAGGTCCAGCAGCCCGGACTGGCGCAACCGCGACATCGGCACGGTGGCCAGCAGCTCGCGCACCGCGGCCTCCTGCGGGTCCACGGCCGTCGCGGCTTCGGGAGCCAGCTCGCCGAGCAGATACGCCGCCAGCATGGTCGGGGTCGGCTGGTCGAACACCAGCGCGGCGGGCAGGGTCAGCCCGGTCGCGGCGGCGAGCCGGTTGCGCAGGTCCACCGAGGCCAGCGAGTCGAAGCCGATCTCGCGGAAGGCCCGGTCGGGGTCGACGGCCGCCGGGCCGGGGTGGCCCAGCACCACCGCGACCTCGGTGCGGACAAGGTCGGTGAGCAGGCGCGACGCCTCCGGGGCCGGCAGCGCGGCGACCCGCTCGGCCAGCGGCACGGCAGCACCCTGGGCAGCCGCGCGCCGGGCGGCGGTGCGGACCAGGCCGCGCAGCAGCGGCGGGACCGCGGACCGGTCCTGGCCGTGCAGGGCGCGCAGGTCCAGGCGTACGGGCGCGAGCAGCGTCTCGGCCCGCCCGAGGGCCGCGTCGAGCAGCCCCAGGCCCTGGTCCGCGTCTAGCGGCGCGATGCCCGCGCGGGCCAGCCGCCGCAGGTCCGCCTCGGACAGGTCGGCGGTCATCGCCCCGGCCTGCGCCCATATGCCCCACGCCAGCGACTGCGCGGGTAGTCCCGCCGCGTGCCGGTGCGCGGCCAGCGCGTCCAGGAACGCGTTCGCGGCGGCGTAACCGGCCTGCCCGGCCCCGCCGAGCAGGCCCGCCACCGACGAGAACAGCACGAACGCCGACAGTTCCCGATCGCGGGTGAGTTCGTGCAGATGCCAGGCGGCGTCGGCCTTTGCCCGCAGCACGGTGTCGAGTCGCTGCGCGGTCTGCGCGACGAGCAGGCCGTCGTCGAGCACCCCGGCCGCGTGCACGACGGCGGTCAGCGGGTGCTCGGCGGGCACGGTGTCGAGGGCGGCGGCCAGCGCCGCCCGGTCGGACGCATCGGCCGCGACGGTGCGCACCCGCGCGCCCAGTGCGGTCAGTTCCTGCTCCAGCTCGGCCGCGCCCGGCGCGCCGGGGCCGCGGCGGCTCACCAGCAGCAGGCTGCGTACGCCGTGCTCGCGTACCAGGTGTCGGGCGATCAGCCCGCCCAGTGCCCCGGTGGCGCCCGTGACCAGGACCGTCCCTTCCGGCACGAACGCCACCGGGGCCGGTTCCCCGGCCGCCCGGCTGAGCCGCGGGGCGGACAGCCGCCCCTGGCGTACCGCGAGCTGCGGTTCGCCCGCTGCCAGCGCCGCGGGGGTCAGCGCGGCCGAGGTGCTCTCGGCATCCAGATCGACCAGCACGAACCGGTCGGGATGCTCGCTCTGCGCGGTGCGCAGCAGTCCCCAGGCGGCGGCCAGGTCCGGCGTGGCCGCCGCCCCGGTCGCCCCTCGGGTGATCACGGCCAGCCGCGACGCCGCGAACCGCGGCTCGGCCAGCCAGTTCTGGGCCAGCTCCAGCGCCATGCCGGTGGCCGCCCGCACCCGCTGCGGCATCGTGAGGCCGGTGTCCGACGAGAGCTCGACCAGCACCACCGGCGGTGCGGGATCCAGATCGGCCAGATCCGGCACCGACCTGATGCCCAGCTGCCAGGCGAGATCCGAGGCGTCGCCGCCGGTCGTGAGCACGGCCCACCCGGTCGGGTCCACCGGCTCGGCCGGTGTCTCCACGGGGGTCCAGTCCAGGGTGTACAGCGAGTCGGCCGCGGCGGAAGCCCCCTGCCAGGCGGCCCGGGACGCGTAGCCGACGGTGCCGAACACGGCGACCTGCTGCCCGGCCGGGTCGAGGGCGACGACGCGGTGACCGCCGTCGACCGGCGCGGCGTGTGCCAGCAGCCGCTGCGCGCCCGTGGCGTACACGGTCACGTCGGTCCAGCGCACCGGCACCACGTCCGGGTCGGCGGGCGCGCTCCGCAGCGCAAGCTCAGCCAGGCCGGGATGCAGCAGGAAGCCTGCCTGCGTCTCGTCGGGAAGGGCGACCTCGACGGGATCACCGGTGAGCGGCTCGGCCACGGCCTGGCCTGAGGCGAGCACGCCGTGGGCGTACCTGGTCCAGCCGGTGTCGTCGTCCTCGCGGCGGGCGTGCACGGTGACGGCGCGGCGCGCGTCGGCGTCGGGACCGGACACCACCACCTGCAGGCGCAGCGCCTGCTCACCGGCCGGGGTCGGCAGTGGCCGGTCCAGCGTCAGCTCGGCGACCCGGCCGCAGCCGACCTGGTCAGCGGCGCGCAGGGCCAACTCCAGCAGGACCGCGCCGGGCACCGTCGGCTCGGCGGCCAGGACGTCGCCCAGCGTCGGGCGGGTCAGCCGGCCCGTGAGCACCAGGCCACCGCCGTCGGCGAGGGGCACCGCCGCGCCTAGCAGCGAGTGCTCGGCCGGGTCGAGGCCCACCCCGGCCACGTCACCGGACCCGGTGGCGGGTACGAGCCAGAAACGCTCGTGCTGGAAGGCATAGCTCGGCAGGTCCACGCGCCGCGCACCGGTCCCGGCGAACAGGGCGGGCCAGTTCACGGCGTGGCCGCGGGCGTACACCGTGCCGAGGGCCTCCAGGAAGGTGACCGCCTCGTCGCGGTCGCGGCGCTGGGCGGCGACCGCCGTCACGTGGTCCGGCAGGGACTCGGCCGCCATCGCGGTGAGCACGGCGTCCGGCCCGATCTCCAGCAGCGTCGAGACGCCCGCGGCGGCCAGCGCGGCGACCGCGTCGGCGAACAGGACCGGTCGGCGTACGTGCTCCACCCAGTAACCCGGCCGGGTCAGCTGCTCGGCGGCCACCGGCTCGCCGGTCACGGTCGACACGAACGGCACCGTCGGCGGGTGGAACGTCAGCCCGGTGACGACCTGCTCGAACTCCGCCGCCATCGGGTCCATCAGCGGCGAGTGGAATGCGTGGCTGACCTGCAGCCGCCTGCCGGAAACGCCAAGCGCGGCCACGGCGGCGTCGACGGCCGGCTCGGCGCCGGAGACGACGACCGAGGCGGGCCCGTTCACGGCCGCCACGCTCACCTGCCCGGCGTGCTCCTGCTCGAGCCCGGCGATGGCCTGCTCGACCTGTTCGCGGGCGGCGCGCACCGCCACCATCGCGCCGCCTGCGGGCAGCGCCTGCATCAGCCGTCCCCGTGCCGCGACCAGGGTCGCGGCGTCGGTCAGGGACAGCACCCCGGCGACGTGCGCCGCGGCGATCTCGCCGATCGAGTGCCCGGCCACGAAGCCGGGCTGCACGCCCAGGGATTCGGCCAGCCGGAACAGCGCCACCTCGACCGCGAACAGCGCGGGCTGGGTCAGGCCCGTCTCCTGCAGCCGGTCTCCGGCGTCGATCGCCTCGCGCAGGCTGTGTCCGAGCAGCGGATCGAGCACGTCGCAGACCTCGTCGAACGCGGCCGCGTAGCTCGGGAAGGCTTCGTACAGGCCGGAGCCCATGCCCACGCGCTGCGCGCCCTGGCCCGTGAACAGCATGCCCAACGCACCACGCCCCGGCGCGGTGAGCGGCGCACCGCCGCGGGCGAGCGCGGCCAGTCCCGCGGCGAGTTCGGCGCGGTCGTGACCGGCCACGACGGCACGGTGCTCGAACGCGGCCCGGGACGCGAGCAGCGAGAAGCCGACGTCCACCGGCTCGGGACCGTCCGGGCCGGTCAGCGGCAGCAGACGCGACGCCTGGCCGCGCAGCGCGGCGGGGGTACGCGCGGACAGCACCAGCGGCACCACGGCCCGCGGCTGCTCGTGCTGCACGGCGGGCACCTGAGCTGCCGCCGGCGGCGCGACGGCCGACACCGGAGCCTCTTCGGAGCGGGCGGTTCGTCCGTCCGGGATCGGCTCCGCCGGTGGCGCGGGCACGGCGGCGGGGGCCTGTTCGATGATGATGTGCGCGTTCGTGCCGCTGACGCCGAACGAGGACACCGCCGCCCGGCGCGGCCGGTCGAGGTCGGGCCACGGGCGCGCCTCGGTCAGCAGCTCGACCGCGCCCGCCGACCAGTCCACGAACGGCGACGGGTTCTCCGCGTGCAGCGTGCGCGGCATGATGCCGTGGCGCAGCGCCTGCACCATCTTGATCACACCGCCGACCCCGGCGGCCGCCTGCGCGTGCCCGATGTTCGACTTCAGCGATCCGAGCCACAGCGGGCTGTCCTCGGCCCGGCCCTGCCCATACGTGGCCAGCAGCGCCTCGGCCTCGATCGGGTCGCCGAGCCGGGTCCCGGTGCCGTGCGCCTCGACCAGGTCCACATCGGCGGTGGAGAGGCTCGCCGAGGACAGCGCCCGACGGATCACCCGCTGCTGCGAGGGGCCGTTCGGCGCGGTGAGCCCGTTGGACGCCCCGTCCTGGTTGACCGCCGAACCGCGGACGACCGCGAGCACCGGATGCCCCAGCCGGCGCGCGTCCGACAGGCGCTCCAGCAGCAGCACGCCCACTCCCTCGGACCAGCCGACACCGTCGGCCTCGGCGGCGAACGACTTGCACCGGCCGTCGGCGGCCAGGCCGCGCTGGCGGCTGAACTCCACGAACGTCGCCGGGGTGTGCATCACCGCGACCCCGCCCGCCAGCGCCGCCGTGCACTCGCCGTCGCGCAGCGCCTTGACCGCCAGATGCAGCGCCACCAGCGACGACGAGCACGCCGTGTCCACGGTCGCGGTCGGCCCGGTCAGGCCGAAGTTGTACGCGATGCGCCCCGAGACGACGCTGGCGGCGTTGCCGGTCATCAGCACGCCTTCCAGCTCGGCCGGGATCTGGCGCAGCGGCGGGGCGTAGTCGTAGTACATGACGCCCATGAACACGCCCGTCTCCGAGCCGCGCACCGACGCCGGGTCGATGCCCGCGTGCTCGTACGTCTCCCAGACGGTCTCCAGCAGCAGCCGCTGCTGCGGGTCCATGCCCAGCGCCTCGCGCGGCGAGATGCCGAAGAAGGCGGGGTCGAACGCGTCGGCGTCGTGCAGGAAGCCGCCCCGGGTGCAGTACGTGCGCCCGGGACTGTCCGGGTCGGCGTCGTACAGGCCGGTCGGCCAGCCCCGGTTCACGGGGAAGTCCGAGACGGCGTCACCGCCGGCGGTGACCAGGTCCCACAGCCCGTCGGCGGAGGCGACCCCGCCCGGGTAGCGGCAGGCCATCCCGACGATGGCCACGGGTTCGACCTGCTCCAGCTCCTGGATGCGCTGGCGGGCCCGGCGCAGGTCCACCGTCACCTTGCGCAGGTAGTCTGCGATCTTCTCGGTCTCGTGCTGGCTCACGTCAGGCCCCTACAGCTCGAACTCGGTGTCGATGATGTCGAGCAGCCGGTCCAGCGGAACCGTCTGCAGATCGTGCTCGGAGTCCGCCCCCGCGGTCGAGACGGCCGGACCGCGCAGGCCGACCAGCATCCGCTCCAGCCGTGCCGCGATCGGCGCGGCGGCGTCGGCGTCGCGGGTCAGCGCCGCCAGTCCCGCCTCCAGGCGGGCCAGCTCCTGCTCGAACGAGACCGGCGCGGCCGCCGAGGGCAGCTCGGCCGCCAGGTAGCCGGCCACCGCCCCGGCGGTCGGGTAGTCGAACACCAGCGTGGCGGGCAGCCGCAGCCCTGCGGCCGAGCCGAGCCGGTTGCGCAGCTCGACGGCAGCCAGGGAGTCGAACCCCAGGTCGGTGAACGGCCGGTCGGGGTCGATGGCGTCGCGGCCGCTGTGCCCGAGCACCGCCGCGATCTCGGCGCGGACCAGATCGGACAGCAGCTGGTCGCGCTGCTCGGCGTCCAGCCCGGCGAGCCGCTGCGACAGCGGCACGGCCGGGGCGGCGGACGCCTGGGCGCGGGCGCGGACCAGGCCGCGCAGCACCCCGGGCAGGCCGCCGCCGAGGGCCCGCAGCGCGGCGGTGTCGAAGCGCACCGGCACGAGCAGGCTCGCGTCGTGGACCATCGCGGCGTCGAACAGGGCCATGCCCTCGTCCTCGCTCATCGGCACCACCCCGCCGCGGGCGACCCGCCTGCGGTCGGCCTCGTCGAGCTGGGCGATCATGCCGCCCTCCTGCGCCCACAGGCCCCAGGCCAGGGAGACGCCGGGCAGCCCGGCGGCGCGGCGCTGGGCGGCGAGCGCGTTGAGGAACGCGTTGCCCGCCGCGTAGTTGGCCTGCCCCGGCGGCCCGAGCAGGCCGGACACCGAGGAGTAGAGGACGAACGCGGCCAGTTCCCGATCCCGGGTCAGCTCGTGCAGGTGCCAGGCGGCGTCGGTCTTGGGCCGCAGCACCCCGTCGACCTGCTCCGGCGTCATCGCGGTGAGCATGCTGTCGTCGAGCACGCCCGCGGTGTGCATGACGGCGGTCAGCGGCCGGTCTGCCGGCACGGCCGCGATGAGCCGCGCGACCTGGTCGCGGTCGGACACGTCGCAGGCCGTGATCTCCACCTCGGCTCCCTGGCGGGTGAGCTCGTCGCGCAGCTCGTCGGCCCCGGGCGCGGCTGGGCCGCGCCTGCTGACCAGCAGCAGCCGCCGCATCCCGTGCCGGGCGACCAGGTGCCGGGCGAGCAGCGCGCCCAGGCCGCCGGTCGCGCCGGTGACCAGGACGGTGCCGGCCGGATCCCAGCCGAGCGCGGACGGCTCCCGGCGCGAGGCCGCGGCCAGGCGCGGGGTGAGGACCCTTCCTTCGCGTACGGCGAGGTCGGTCTCGCCGGAGCCGAGCGCGACCGGCAGCGCGGCCAGTGAGCGCGCGTCGGAGTCCACGTCGACGACGGCGAAGCGGCCGGGGTTCTCGGTCGCGGCCGACAGCAGCAGCCCACGCGCGGCGGCGTACGGCAGGTCGGTCGCGGCCTCGTCGCCCGCCGCGACGGCCCCGCGGGTGAGCAGAACCAGGCGGGAGTCCGCGAAACGGGGTTCGCGCAGCCAGCGCTGCGCCAGGTCGAGCACCTCGTGAGCGGCCGCGCGGGCCTGCTCGGCGACGTCGGCCGCCGGGTCAGCCGCGACGGGAACGAGCACCTGCGCGGGCACTGGCGTGCCGGATTTGGCCAATTCGGCCAGTCCGCCGTAGCGGGTGCCCGGCAGGGCCGCGGCGAACTCCGCGTCGCCGAGCACCGCCCAGTCCGCCGCAGTCTGTGCCGCGGGCACGTCGGTCCAGTCGACCCGGTAGAGCGCGTCGTGCGGGGTGGCGGCGAGCGCCTCGGCGGGGATCGGGCGGGACAGCATCGACTCGACCGAGACCACGGGGGTGCCGTACTCGTCGGTCAGGTCCAGGCGCACCGTGTCGAGGCCCGCGTCGGCGCTCTGCCGGGTCAGGCGGCCGCGCAGCGCGGTCACGCCGGGGCGGTGCAGTGTCACGCCGTTCCAGGAGAACGGCAGGCCGGGCGTGGTCGATTCGGCGGTCACCCCGGGCAGCAGGGCGTGCAGGGCCGCGTCGAGCAGGGCCGGGTGCACCATGCACCGGCCCGCCGCAGCACGCTGTGCCTCGGGGAGTTCGACTTCGACGTACAGCTCGCCCTCGCGCTGCCAGACCCGGCGCATGCCCTGGAACGCGGGGCCGTAGCGGTAGCCCTGCCCGGCCAGGTCGTCGTAGACGTCGGAGACGTCCAGCTCGGTGACCTCCGGCGGCGGCCACGCCGCACCGGCCGCCTCGGGCACCGCGGGGGTCTCGGTGAGTACTCCGGCGGCGTGCTGCGACCAGGCCGCATCCGGGTCGCCGTCCGGCCGCGAGTGGATCTCGACGGTACGCCGTCCCTTGTCGTCGCGTTCGGACACGGTGACCTGCACCCGTACACCGCCACCGGCCGGCAGCGCCAGCGGCGCGACGAGGGTCAGCTCTTCGATGCGCGGGCAGCCCGCCTCCCGGCCGGCGCGCAGCGCCAGCTCGACGAACGCCGTGCCCGGCAGCAGCACGGCGCCCATCACCGCGTGGTCGTTCAGCCAGGGCTGGGTGGCGGGCGTCAGCCTTCCGGTGAGCACGAGACCACCGCCGGCCAGCTCGACCGTCGCGCCGAGCAGCGGGTGGTCGGCGTCGCCGAGACCGATCGCCGCCGCGTCGCCCGCACCCGGCGGCACGGTGAGCCAGTAGCTCTCGTGCTGGAACGCGTACGTGGGCAGCGGCACCCGCCGCCCCTGGCCACGCAGCACGGCGGCCCAGTCGACGGCCGCCACGCCGCGCACGAAGACCTCGCCCAGCGCGGCCAGCACGCTGTGCTCCTCCGCCCGGTCCCGCCGCAGCAGCGGCACCGCGACGGCGTCGGTGACGGAGTCGGCGGCCATCGCGGTCAGCACCGCGTCCGGCCCGATCTCCAGCAGTGTCGTCGCACCCTGCCGCTCCAGTTCAGCCACCGCATCGGCGAACAGCACCGGACGCCGCACGTGCTCCACCCAGTAACCGGGCCGGGACAGCTCATCGGCCCCCACGAGCCCACCGGTCACCGTCGACACGAACGCGATCTTCGGCGGCTCGAACCGCAGCCCCGACACGATCTGCTCGAACTCGGCGAGCATCGGCTCCATCAACGGCGAGTGGAACGCGTGACTGACCGACAGCCTTCGCCCGCTCACACCCAGCGCGGCGACCACGGCGTCCACGGCCTGCTCGTCACCGGAGATCACCACCGACGCGGGGCCGTTGACCGCCGCGATACCGACCGCCGACCCGGGACCGTCCACCGCCGCGACGCCGGCCGCCGACACCGGATCGTCGCCGACAGGGCTGCCCACCCGGCCCGCGTGCTGCCAGGCCAGCTCGGCCAGAGCCGCGGTGACCTGCTCGCGCGCGGCCCGCACGGCCACCATCGAGCCGCCCGACGGCAGCGCCTGCATCAACCGGCCCCGCGCCGCGACCAACGTCGCCGCATCCGCCAGCGACAACACCCCGGCCACATGCGCGGCCGCGATCTCACCGATCGAATGCCCCGCCACGAAGCCCGGCGTCACACCCAACGACTCGACCAGCCGGAACAGCGCCACCTCCACCGCGAACAACGCAGGCTGCGTCAACCCGGTCTGCTCCAGACCGTCCCCAGACGCGATCGCATCCCGCAACGAACGACCCAGCAACGGATCGAGGACCGCGCACACCTCGTCGAACGCCGCCGCATACACCGGGAACCCCTCGTAAAGGCCCAACCCCATACCCGAACGCTGCGCACCCTGACCCGTGAACAGCAGCGCCGGCGCACCCTTACCGACCACACCACCAGCAGTGCCGTCGGCGACCGCCCGCAGCCCGGACAGCAGTTCGTCGCGATTCCCGCCGACGACCACCGCACGGTGATCGAACACCGTCCGGGAGGTCAGCGTGCGTGCCACGTCAGCGGGTTCGTGGTCCCCCACTGCCGTGAGCAGGCGCGCCGCCTGGTCGCGCAGCGCCGTGGCGGTCCGGCCCGAGACAACCCACGGCACCGTTTCTCGCGCGGACGGGATCTCGGACAGCGAGGACGCGGCAGGCGACTCGACCGGCCGGGCGTCGGGGGTGGGCCGCTGTGGTGGCGCGGCGGGCTGTTCCAGGATCACGTGGGCGTTGGTGCCGCTCACGCCGAACGACGACACCGCCGACCGGCGGGGCGCACCGGACTCAGGCCACGGCCGGGCGGCGCGCAGCAGTTCCACGGTGCCGCCGGACCAGTCGATGTGCGGCGACGCCTCGTCGACGTGCAGCGTCTGCGGCAGCACCCCGTGCCGCATCGCCATGATCATCTTGATGACACCAGCCGCCCCCGCCGCGTGCTGGGTGTGGCCGAGGTTCGACTTCACCGAGCCGAGCAGCAGCGGCCGGCCGGCAGGTCGTTCCCGCCCGTACGTGGCCAGGATCGCCTCGGCCTCGATCGGGTCGCCGAGCCTGGTGCCGGTGCCGTGCGCCTCGACGGCGTCCACGTCGGCCGGGGACAGTCCCGCCGAGGCGAGCGCCTGCCGGATCACGCGCTGCTGCGACGGGCCGTTCGGGGCCATCAGCCCGTTGGACGCGCCGTCCTGGTTGACCGCCGAACCGCGCAGCACGGCGAGGATCTCGTGACCGCGAGCGCGGGCGTCTGATTCGCGTTCGAGCAGCAGCATCGCCACGCCCTCGGCCCAGCCGGTGCCGTCGGCGGCGGCCGAGAACGCCTTGCAGCGCCCGTCCGGGGCCAGGCCGCGCTGGCGGCTGAACTCGACGAACAACGTCGGCGTGGACATCACCAACGCGCCACCGGCCAGCGCCATGTCGCACTCGCCGTTGCGCAGCGCCTGCGCGGCCAGGTGCATCGCCACCAGCGACGACGAGCAGGCCGTGTCCAGGGTGATCGCTGGCCCGGTCAGGCCGAGGTGGTACGCGATCCGCCCGGAGGCGATGCTGTTGGCGCTGCCGGACAGCAGCTGGCCCTCGAAGCCGGGCACGCGGGCCAGGATCGTGGCGTGGTCCTGGCTGCTGACACCGACGAACACGCCGGTCTGCCCGCCTCGGGCCGCCTGCGGGTCGACCCCGGCGCTCTCGAAGCTCTCCCAGGCCGTCTCCAGCAGCAGCCGCTGCTGCGGGTCCATGCTCAGCGCCTCGCGCGGCGAGATCCCGAACAGGCCCGCGTCGAACCGGTCGATGCCGCTGACGAAACCGCCCTGGCGGGTGTAGCTCTTGCCGGCCGCGTCCGGGTCGGGGTCGTAGACGCCCTCCACGTCCCAGCCGCGGTCGGCGGGGAAGTCGCCCACCGCGTCCCCGCCGCGCGCGACGAGATCCCACAGCTGCTCCGGGCTTTCGATCCCGCCGGGCAGGCGGCAGGCCATGCCGGTGATGACGATGGGGTCGTCGTCGGCCACGGCCGTCACCGCGACCGGTGCCGCCGGCGCGGCCGCGCCGCCCAGTTCGGTGTCGAGCAGGTCTGCGATGGCCTGCGGCGACGGGTAGTCGAAGATCAGCGCGGCGGGCAGCCGCAGCCCCGTGACCGCGTTGAGCTGGTTGCGCAGCTCGACGGCGGTCAGCGAGTCGAACCCGACGTCCTTGAACGCCTTCGCGGCGTCGACGGTGTCGGCGCCGGCGTGCCCGAGCACCGCGGCGACCTGGCCGCGTACCAGGTCGAGCAGGACCTTGGCCCGGTCGGCGGCGGACAGGCCCGCCAGCCGGTCGCGCAGCCCGGCGGATCCGCCCTGCCCGCGACCGGCGGCCGCGCGGCGCGGGGCGCGGCGCACCAGGCCGGTCAGCAGCGCCGGCAGGTCGTTCATGGCGCGCAGCGCGGACGGTTCAAGGCGCATCGGCAGCACGGCCGCGTGGCCCTCGGCGAGCACCGTGTCGAACAGGCGCAGCCCCTCCTCCTCGCGCAGCGGCGACATGCCGGCGCGGGCGATGCGGGCGAGGTCGTTGCCGGTCAGTTCCGCGGTGATGCCGCCGTCCTGGGCCCACAGGCCCCAGCCGATCGAAGCCGCGGGCAGCCCGGCGGCGCGGCGGCGCAAGGCCAGCGCGTCGAGGAAGGCGTTGGCGGCGGCGTAGTTGGCCTGGCCGGGCCCGCCGAACACGCCCGCCGACGAGGAGTAGACGACGAACCGATCCAGGTCGGCGTCGCGGGTGAGGTCGTGCAGGTGCCACGCGCCGTCGACCTTCGGCCGCAGCACCCGGTCGAGCTGCTCGGCGGTCATGCCCGCGGCGACCGCGTCGTCGAGCACGCCCGCCGTGTGCACGACGGCCCGCAGCGGGAACGCCGGGTCGATGCCGGTCAGCAGCTCCGCGAGGGCGTCGCGGTCGGCGCTGTCGCAAGCGGCGACGGTGACCTGGGCACCGAGTGCGGTCAGGTCGGTGCGCAGCTGCTCCGCGCCGGGCGCGTCGAGCCCGCGACGGCTGGTGAGCAGCAGACGGCGTACCCCGTGCGCGGTGACCAGATGCCGGGCCAGCAGCGCGCCGAGCCCGCCGGTCGCCCCGGTGATCAGGACCGTGCCGTCGGCCGGCCAGGCGGCGGGCGGTGCCGCAGGTGCGGACTCGACCCGGGCGAGCCGGCCGGCGAGCGCCTGCCCGTCGCGCAGGACGAGCTGCGGTTCACCGGTGGCCAGCGCCGCGCCGAGATCGCCCTGGCCGTCCACCAGCACGAACCGGCCCGGGTTCTCGGTCTGCGCGGTGCGCAGCAGGCCCCACGCCGCGGCCAGGGCCAGGTCCGGCGTATCGCCGACCGCTCCCCGGGTGTGCACCACGAGCCGCGAGTCCGCGTGACGGTCATCGCCGAGCCAGCGCTGCACCAGGTCGAGCGCCTGCCGGGCGGCCTCGCGCACACGGTCCGGCTCCGGCCCGTCCGCAGGGGCCGCCAGCTCGGTCAGGACGATGGCGGGCACCGGACCCGTGGCGGGCAGGTCCGCGAGTCCGGTCCACTCGGCTCGGGTCGCTTCGGCTGCCCGCAGCGGCACCCAGTCCAGCCGGTAGAGGTGGTCGTGGAAGGTCCGGCCCGCGCCGCGCAGCGCGTCGGCCGACACCTGCCGGGACAGCAGCGAGTCCACCGTGGCCACCGGTGCGCCGGTCTCGTCGAAGGCGTCCAGGGCCACCGTGTCCGGGCCGGACAGGGTCAGCCGGACCCGCAGCGCCGCCGCGCCGCCCCGGTGCACGGTCACTCCGGACCAGGAGAACGGCAGCCCGCCGGGCAGGTCGTCGCCGGCCACCCCGCGCAGCAGCGGGTGCAGGGCCGCGTCCAGCAGCGCCGGATGCAGCACGAACCGGGCCGCGTCGGGGCGTACGGCTTCGGGCAGTGCGACCTCGGCGTAGATCGTCGCGCCGTCGCGGTAGACGTGGCGCAGTCCCTGGAAGGCGGGGCCGTAGCCGTGACCCTGCGTCACCAGGCGCTCGTAGAGGCCGTCGACCGGGATCTCCCGGGCACCCGCGGGCGGCCACACGCCCAGGCCGGCGGGGGTCGCCGGAGCCGACGGTCCGAGCAGGCCTTCGGCGTGGCGGGTCCAGGGCTGGTCCTCGTCGGCGCGGGAGTGGATCGTCAGCTCGCGCTGCCCGTCCTGATCTGCCGCGCCCACGACCACCTGCAGCCGCACCGGGTCGGTTCCGGTCAGCACGAGCGGCGTGGCCAGCGTTAGTTCCGTGACGTGGTGGCAGCCAACCTGGTCACCGGCGCGCGTGGCGAGTTCCAGCAGGGCCGTGCCGGGAACCAGAACGGTGTCCAGGATGGCGTGGTCCGCCAGCCACGGGTGGGTCTGCGTGGAGACACGGCCGGTCAGCACGTGCGTGTCGCCCTCGGCCAGTTCGACGGTCGCGCCGAGCAGCGGATGGCGGGCCGCGCCGAGACCGGCAGCGGCGACGTCGCCGCTGCCCGCCGGAGGCAGCAGCCAGTATCGCTCGTGTTGGAAGGCATAGGTGGGCAGGTCGACGGGTTGTGCGCCGGTGCCCTCGTAGGCGGCGGCGAGCGCGACCGGGACACCGCGCGCGAGTAGGCGGCCCAGCGCGGCCCACAGTGCCTGGGGCTCGGGCACGTCGCGGCGCAGCAGCGGCACCGCGACGGCGTCGACGACGGAGTCGGCGGCCATCGCGGTCAGCACCGCGTCCGGCCCGACCTCCAGCAGCGTCGTCGCACCCTGCCGCTCCAGCTCGACCACCGCGTCGGCGAACAGCACCGGACGCCGCACGTGGTCGACCCAGTAACCCGGCC
>NZ_JBHTAC010000020.1:0-135529 GCF_042663325.1 Catellatospora aurea | reverse complement strand
GAGCCACGCCGCGGCGGCCGGGCCGGGCGGGGCCGCCCGCAGGACCGCCGGCAGCGCCCGGTCGCCCCGCCGCCCGACCCGCCGAAGATGGGCGAGCCGCGCCGGCGGCTGCGCCTGGCGACCGCCGTGGCGCTGCTGCTGTTCGCCGCGATCGGGGTGCGGCTGGTGCAGTTCCAGCTGGCCGACGCGCCCGCGTTCGCCGCGCAGGGGCTGGAGGACCGGCTCGACAAGATCGTGCTGCCCGCGGCGCGTGGCGCCATCTACGACCGCACCGGCGAGGTGCTGGCCAAGAGCGTCGAAGCCCGCTTCGTGGCGGTCGACCCGGAGCTGGTCAAGGACCCCCGGACGACCGCCGCGGTGCTCGCGCCGCTGCTGGGCAAGGCCCCGTCGGAGCTGGAGCCGCTGCTGCAGAAGGGCAAGCAGGAGGTCAGCGGCGCGCCGATCCGGTTCCGCTGGCTGCTGCGCGGGCTGAGCGTGGCGGACGCCGAGCAGGTGCGCGCGCTCGATCTGGACGGCATCATCGTCAAGCGCGACGAGCGCCGCGACATGCCCGGTGACGACCTCGCGGCGAACCTCATCGGGTTCACCGGCACCGACCTCAACGGTCTGGCCGGCATCGAGGCGCGCTACGACCAGCTGCTGCGGGGGCGCAACGGCGAGCTGCAGTACGAGACGGGCAACGGGGACCTGAACAAGCCCATCCCGGGCGGCTACCGCCGGGAGACCGTGGCGCAGCCGGGCAGCTCGCTGATGCTCACCATCGACCGAGACGTGCAGTGGCAGGCGCAGCACATCCTGTTCGAGAGCATGCAGAAGGTGAAGGCGGTCTGGGGCGCGGCCGTGGTGCTCGACGTCCGCACCGGTGAGGTGGTCGCGCAGGCCACGTACCCGACGTTCAACCCGGCGAACCCGGGCGCGGCCAAGCCGGAGGCGCTGGCCGACAACGCCACCTCGGTGGTGGTCGACCCCGGCTCGGTGCACAAGGCGATCGTGCTGTCGGCGGCCCTGCAGGAGGGGGTGGTCGAGCCGGACTCGACGGTGAAGATCGGTCCCTCGATCAAGAAGGGCGACCAGGTCTACTGGGACACCCACCAGTTCCCCGAGGGCACCAAGATCACGCTGCCGGGCCTGATGGCGTTCTCCTCGAACGTGGCCACCATCAAGATCGCCGACAAGCTGGGCGCGGAGAAGCTGTACGAGTACCAGAAGCTGTTCGGGCTCGGCCAGCCCACCGGGATCGGCGTGCCCGGCGAGTCCTCGGGCCAGCTGCAGGCGCCGGCGGACTGGAGCGGCACCTCGCACGGCTCGATCCCGATCGGCCACGAGATGGCGGTGACGCCGCTGCAGATGGCGGCGGCGTACGCGGCGATCGCCAACAACGGCACCTGGGTGCAGCCGCACCTGATCAAGCAGACCATCGCGCCGGACGGCAAGGTGACCGAGCCCGCGCCGCCGAAGTCGCACCGGGTCATCAGCGCCGAGAACGCCGCCGCGCTGCGCGAGATCATGGAGGCGGTGACCACCGTCGACCAGGCCACCGGCCGCTCGGCGGCGCTGGCCGGATACCGCATCTCCGGCAAGACCGGCACCGGCTCGCAGGTCGTCAACGGCAAGTACGTCAAGGGCGAGGTCGGTTCGTTCATCGGCATGGCCCCGGCGGAGAACCCGCGCTACGTGGTCGCCGTGTTCGTCAAGACGCCGGGCGTCGGCGCGGGCGGCAAGGTGGCGGGCCCGGCGTTCCGCGACATCATGGCGTACACGCTGCGGCACTTCAAAGTCCTCCCGAGCACGGTCAGGTCGCCCAGTTTCGTGACGCATTACTGATCCATGTCACTAGAAGTCAGACACAGCGGGCACAGGTGTGCGATGGGTCATGGGCCAGCGGGTAAGGTCTGACGCCGTGCCCGGGAAACTCAGCTCCACCACCGCACCGCTGCGGCCGGCCCACGTGGCGCCGGTCAGCCTCGCCACGCTCGCGAGCCTCGTGGGGGCTGCCCCGGCGGGCGACGCCGGGGCACTGGCCGAGGCCGAGGTGACCGGCGTCACCCACGCCGGCGACCAGGTGCGGCCCGGGGACCTGTTCGCGGCGCTGACCGGCGCCCGCCGGCACGGCGCCGAATTCGCGCCCCAGGCGCTGGCGGCCGGCGCGGTCGCGGTGCTGACCGACGCCGCCGGAGCGGCCCACCCGTCCCTCGCGCCCGCGCTCGCGGCCGGGGTGCCCGTGCTCGTCGTCGCGGACGCGCGCGAGGCCCTGGGGCCCGTCGCCGACGCCGTCTACGGCTCGCCCAGCGCCGCGCTGACCGTCATCGGGCTGACCGGCACCGCGGGCAAGACCAGCACCGCCTACCTCGTGGAGGCCGGGCTGCGCGCGGCCGGGCACGTGACCGGCCTGATCGGCACCGTGGAGAGCCGCCTGGGCGAGCTCACCGTGCAGAGCGTGCGCACCACCCCCGAGGCTTCCGAGCTGCACGCCCTGTTCGCGGTGGCCCGGGAGAACGGCGTCACCGCGGTGGTGATGGAGGTGTCCAGCCACGCGCTGAAGCTGGGCCGCGTCGGCGGGGTGCGCTTCGCGGTCGGCGGCTACACCAACTTCGGCTCGGACCACCTCGACTTCCACCCCGACTCCGCGGACTACTTCCAGTCGAAGGCGCGGCTGTTCGACGGCCGGTGCCGGGTCGAGGTGCTCAACTTCGACGACGCGGCGCTGCTGCCGCTGCGCCGCCCGGACACGATCACGTACTCCGCCCTCGGTGATCCGGCCGCCACCTGGCACGCCGCCGACATCGTCGAGCAGGGCTTCGGTCAGCACTTCACCGCGATCGGCCCGGCCGGGCCGGTGCCCGCGGCGGTCCGGCTGCCCGGCCGCCACAACGTGGCCAACGCGCTGCTCGCGCTCGCCTGCCTGACCGCGGTCGGGGTCGACCCGCGCACCGCCGCCGCCGGCGTCGCGGCCTGCCCGGGGGTGCCCGGCCGGCTGGAGCAGGTCGACGCGCCGGGCCCGGTGGTCGGCGTGGTCGACTACGCCCACAAGGTGGGCGCGATCGAGGCCGCGCTGCTCGCACTGCGTTCGCTGGCCGACGTGCGTGGCGGCCGACTGATCTGCGTGCTGGCCGCGGGCGGCGGCCGGGACACCGGCAAGCGCCCGCTCATGGGTGCGGCCGGAGCGCAGGGCTCCGACCTGCTCATCGTCACCGACGACAACCCGCGCACCGAGGACCCCGCGCTGGTCCGGCAGGGCGTGCTCGCGGGCACCGCGGGTTTCGCGGCCGAGGTCGTCGAGATCGGCGGCCGCCGGGCCGCCATCGCCGAGGCGGTGGAGCGAGCCAAGGACGGCGACGTCATCGCGCTGCTCGGCAAGGGCCACGAGACCGGCCAGGAGATCCACGGTAAGGTCCTGCCCTTCGACGACCGGATCGAGCTGGCGGCCGCGCTGACCGCGCGCTTCGGCTCCGAGCCCGCCGCGCCGACCGGCGACGCCGCCGGACACCCCGTGGCGGCCGAGCAGCACCCGGCCGACCGGGCCGCCGAGCAGGAGGAGGGCCGATGATCCCGCTGACCCTGGCCGAGATCGCCGCTGCGGTCGACGGCACGCTGCACGGCGGCGACCCGCAGGCGCGGGTGACCGGCACCGTGGAGTTCGACTCGCGGAAGATCGGAACCGGCGGCCTGTTCGTCGCGTTCGCGGGAGAGAAGGCCGACGGGCACGACTTCGCGCCCGCCGCCGCTGCCGCCGGCGCGGTGGCGGTGCTGGGCACGCGCCCGGTGCCCGAGCTGCCGACGATCGTGGTCGCCGACCCGCTGGCCGCGATGGCCAGGCTGGCCCGCGCCGTGCTGGACCGCCTCGACACCACCGTCGTGGCGATCACCGGCTCGTCGGGCAAGACCACCACCAAGGACCTCATCGGCGGGCTGCTGAGCGGGCTGGGCCCGACCGTGGCCCCGCCCGGCACGTTCAACAACGAGCTGGGGCTGCCGTACACCGCGCTGAAGGCCGACGCCGACACCCGCTTCCTGGTGCTGGAGATGGGCGCGCGCGGCATCGGGCACATCAAGGACCTCTGCGAGATCGCCCCGCCGAGCATCGGCGTGGTGGTCAACGTCGGGGTGGCGCATATCGGCGAGTTCGGCTCGGTCGAGGGCATCGCCCTGGCCAAGTCCGAGATCGTGCAGGCGCTGCCCGCGGACGGGCTGGCCGTGCTCAACGGCGACGACCCCCGGGTGGCGGCGATGGCGGGCGTCACCGCAGCGCCGTCGGTGCTGGTGGGCCAGGCCGAGAACGCGGACCTGCGGGCCGTGGACGTGGTGCTGGACGAGCGCGGGCGTCCCTCGTACACCGTGGTGCGAGGTGGTGAGTCCGCGCGGGTGGAACTGGGTCTGACGGGCGCCCACCAGGTGGGCAACACGCTGCTGGCGGCGGCCGTGGCGCTGCGGTGCGGCATGCCGTGGGCCGAACTGCCCGCGGAGCTGGCCCGGTTGCGCGCCGTCTCGACCCGAAGGATGGATGTTTTCGACCGTGCCGACGGTGTCACGGTCATCGACGACTCGTACAACGCGAATCCGGCCTCGACGGCGGCGGCGCTGCGCGCCCTGCACACTCTGGGCGGCGCAGGTCAGGCGGGGCGGCGCACCGTCGCGGTGCTCGGCTACCACGCCGAGCTGGGCCCGGCGGAGCGCGACGGCCACGCGGAGGTGGGAGCGCTGGCGGCTACGCTCGGCGTCGGCCTGCTGATCGTGGTGGGCGAGTCCGCCGCGCCGATCCTCGACGGCGCGGCCTCGGTGCGGCATTGGGAAGGTGAGTCGGTGCTGGTCAGCGATCAGTCCGCGGCGATCGGCGTGCTGCGGGAGCGGCTGCGGTCCGCAGACGTCGTACTGGTGAAGGGTTCGCGCTACCGAACCTGGGACGTGGTGGACGCACTGCGCGAGACGCGCGCCCTGGCGGGCGCGAGTGACGGAGACGGCCACCGATGAGATCCATCATCGTCGCGATCCTGGTGGCGTTCGCGGTATCCCTCTTCGGCACCCCCATTGCCATCAAAGCCTTCACCCGGCTCAAGGCGGGCCAGCCCATCCGTACTGACGGACCGCAGGCCCACCTGGGTAAGAAGGGCACGCCCACGATGGGCGGCGTGGTGTTCATCTTCGCCACGGTCATCGCCTACGTGGTGGCTCACCTGAGCCTGACCACCCTGCCCGAGAAGCAGATCGCCCAGATCACGCCGACCATCACCGCCCTGGTGCTGCTGGGCCTGTTCGTGTTCTCCGGCGCGGTCGGCTTCATCGACGACTTCCTGAAGGTGCGCCGGCGCAACAGCGGCGGCCTGAACAAGCGCGGCAAACTGCTCGGCCAGCTGCTGGTCGGCGCGGCGTTCGGCATCATCGCGCTGAGCGACCCCGGCTCGAACACCGAGACGGTCGGCTCGACCAAGATCTCGTTCATCCGGGACATCGACTGGCTGGACATCGGCAAGGTCGCCGCGATCGTGCTGTTCGTGTTCGTCGTGCTGGGCGCGACCAACGGGGTGAACCTGACCGACGGCCTGGACGGCCTGGCCACCGGCACCTCGGTGATGGTGATCGGGGCGTACAGCTTCATCGCGGCCTGGCAGTACCAGCACTGGTGCGCCGACACCTCCGGCTACGCCTCGAACCCCACCAACTACTGCTACTCGGTACGCGACCCGCTGGAAGTGGCGATGATCGCCGCCGCGGCGGCCGGCGCGCTGGTCGGCTTCCTGTGGTGGAACACCTCGCCCGCGCGCATCTTCATGGGCGACACCGGCGCGCTCGCGCTGGGCGGCCTCATCGCCGGCCTGGCCATGTCGACGCGCACCCTGCTGCTGCTGCCGATCATCGGCGGCCTGTTCGTGATCATCACGATGTCGGTGGTGATCCAGGTGATCTCCTTCCGGACGACAGGCAAACGTGTCTTCCGCATGTCGCCGCTGCAGCACCACTTCGAGTTGGCAGGCTGGAGCGAGGTCAACATCGTCGTCCGGTTCTGGATCGTCGGCGGCATCGGCGTGGCGATCGGCCTGGGCATCTTCTACAGCGACTTCCTGCGCGTGATGGGGTGACATCGATGTACGAGGGCCGTTCGGTGCTGGTGGCCGGGGCGCGGGTGGCCGGAGCCGCCTGCGCCACCGCCCTGGCGGGCCTCGGCGCCAAGGTGACCGTCGTCGACCGGGCGGCCTCGGAGACCACCGAGCGGCTCGCGGCCACGGGCATCCCCGTGGTGATCGGCGAGCCGGACCCCGGGCAGTTGCTGTCCGGGGTCGACGACCTGGTCGTCACCCCGGGTATCCCGCCGCACCATCCGCTGGCCGTGGCGGCCGCGGCCGCCGGCATCGACGTGTACAGCGAGCCGGAGCTGGCCTGGCGGCTGCGCAAGCCGGACGGGCCGCGCTGGCTCGCGGTGACCGGCACCAACGGCAAGACCACCACGGTCACCATGCTCGCCGCGATCCTGAAGGCGGCGGGCCTGCGCACGGCGGCGCTGGGCAACATCGGCGTGCCGCTGGTCGACGCGCAGGCCGGCGGCCCGACCGGGTACGAGGTGCTGGCCGTCGAGCTGTCCAGCTTCCAGCTGCACTGGTCCTCGACACTGGCCCCGCACGGCGGGGCGATGCTCAACCTCGCCGACGACCACCTGGACTGGCACGGCGGCTTCGACCACTACGCGGGGGCCAAGACCGCCGTGTGGCGCTCGGCGGCCACCGGAGGCACCGCAGTCGGCAACCTCGACGATCCGCGCGTCAGGGCGCTGCTGGAGGGGCTGCACGCGGCCCGGGCGACCGGCCCGCTGGTCGGGTTCACCCTCGACGTGCCGCCGCCCGGCTGCGTCGGCGTGGTCGAGGACGTGCTCGTGGACCGCACCGGTGCCGGTGACGCCCACGAGCTGGCCACCCTGGCCGACATCCACCCGGTCGGCGCGCACAACGTCGCCAACGCCCTGGCCGCCGCCGCGCTGGCGTTGTCGGTGGGCGTGCCGCACGAGTCGATCCGGCGCGGGTTGGCCGGTTACGTGCCCGAGCCGCACCGCAACGCGAAGGTCGCCGAGGTCGGCGGCGTGACCTGGGTGGACGACAGCAAGGCGACCAACCCGCACGCCGCCCAGGCGTCGCTGACCTCGTACGAGCGGATCGTGTGGGTGGCCGGCGGGCAGCTCAAGGGCGTCGACATCGACGAGCTCACGGCCCGGATCGCGCCCCGGCTGGCCGGTGCGGTGCTGCTCGGCGTGGACCGGGCCGAGATCGCCGCGGCGCTGGCGCGACACGCGCCGCACCTGCCCGTGGTGGACGTCGCCCGCACGGATGATGGGGCGATGGCGGAGGTCGTGCAGGCGGCCGCCCGGCTCGCCGAGCCGGGCGACACGGTGCTGCTCGCCCCCGCCGCCGCGTCCCTGGACATGTTCCCCAGCTACGCCCGCCGCGGCGACGCGTTCGCCGAAGCGGTCCGCGCCCTGGCCGGCTGACGCCGCCGGCGGGCGCGCCGGTCACGCACAACAGAACAGCACCCCGTCCGCAGCGGCCGAGATCGGAGTCCTCTCGATGACCGGTGACGCCCGTACGGCAGCCCCGCCCGCCGAGGCGGGCACGCCGGCTCCCCGTGCGCTGCGGGTGGACCTGTTCACCTGGCTGGCCGCCCTGCGCGGGCTGCTGTCCCGCCCGCTGGCCTCCTACTACCTGCTCCTGGCCAGTGCCGGCCTGCTCCTGGTCATCGGCTTGGCGATGGTCTACTCGGCGACCAGCGTCGCGGCGTACAGCGCCAGCGGCAACGCGTTCGCGGTCATCGCGCAGCAGGTCATCGCCGCGGTGGTGGGCCTGGCCGCGTTCTGGGTCTGCCAGCGCCTGCCGCGGCGCACCTTCCGGGCCATGGCCCCGGTGGCGCTGACCTTGTCGATCGTGCTGCTGGTGCTGATGGACGGCATCGCGCTGCTGCACGCCTCGAAGGTGCTGCCCAAGCCCCAGATCGGCTTCATCCACTCCGAGACGCTGTGGCTCTACCTCGGGCCGGTCCAGCTCCAGCCGTCGGAGCTGGCGAAGTTCGCGCTGGTGCTGTGGGGCGCGGACGTGCTGACCCGCAAGGGCAACTCGATCGTGCGGCTGAAGGAGCTGTTCACGCCGCTGTTCCCGCTGGTGGGCCTGCTGTTCGTGCTGGTCGGGTACACCGACCTGGGCACCATGCTGTGCCTGCTGATCCTGTTCATCGGCCTGCTCTGGGCGGCCGGCACGCCGATGCGCTACTTCGGCATGCTGATCGGCACCGGTCTGGCCGGCATCGCGCTGCTGATCGTCGCGCCCGGTCTGGGCGGCTACCGGTCGGACCGGTTCGGCGCGTTCTTCCAGACCGACGCGGAGATCATCAGCTGCACCGCCAACGACGACACCTGCTACCAGTCCAAGCAGGGCCTGCTGGCCATCTCCGACGGCGGCTGGTTCGGGGTGGGGCTGGGCAAGTCCAGCCTGAAGTGGAACTGGCTGCCCAGCGCGCACAACGACTTCATCTTCGCGGTCATCGCCGAGGAGCTCGGCGTGGTCGGCTGCCTGGTGGTGCTGTCGCTGTTCGCCGTGCTGACCTTCACCGGGCTGCGCATCGCCCGCCGGGTCAACGACCCGTTCCGCCGGATGGCGGCCTGCGCGGTGACGCTGTGGCTGGTGGCGCAGGCGGTCATCAACATCGGCGGGGTGGTCAAGCTGCTGCCGATCACCGGCCTGCCGCTGCCGTTCATCTCCGACGGCGGCACGGCCCTGGTGGTGACCCTGGCGGCGGTCGGCATGCTGGCGTCGTTCGCCCGCGCGGAGCCGGACGCGGCGCGAGCCCTGCATGCCCGTCCGGCCCCGAAGTGGGCCCAGCTAGTGTGGGCCCCGTTGCCACCCCTGCCCTCGCCGGCGCGACCCGCCGACGCGGCGGCCGCCGCGACCGCGGCGACGGGGGTGGCCAAGGCGCGCGAGCCGCAGGCGAAGGAGCCGGCGTCGCGCGCGGGTGGGGAGTCCCCGGGGGACCGCCGTTCGGGCGGCTCGCCGGGACGGCCCACCAAGGCAGGTGGCCCGGGTGAGAGGAGACGGTGATGGTGTCAGGTGACGGCCGGTTGCGGTCGGTGGTGCTGGCCGGTGGTGGCACCGGCGGGCACATCTATCCGCTGCTGGCGTTCGCGGACTGTCTGCGCCGCCACGACCCGGACCTGCGTATCACGTGCCTGGGCACGCCGCGCGGCATGGAGACGGAGCTGATCCCGGCGGCGGGCTACGACCTGCGGCACATCCCGGCGTACCAGCTGCCCCGTTCGGTGAACATGAACCTGCTGCGCACCCCGGACCGGATGTTCCGGTCGACCAAGGCGGCGCGCGCGGTCCTGGACGAGGTCGAGGCGGACGCGGTGGTCGGCTTCGGCGGTTACGTCAGCGTGCCTGCCTACCTGGCGGCGTGGCGGCGGCACACGCCGATCGTGATCCACGAGGTGAACGTGCCGGCCGGGGTGGCCAACAAGATGGGCATGCGCTTCACCGACCACTTGGCGGTGGGCTTCCCGCACCAGCCGCGCCAGGACGAGTCGCTGCGCGGCGCGACCGTGGTCGGCGTGCCGCTGCGCCAGTCCATCGCCACGCTGGACCGGGCGGCGCTGCGCGAGCGGGCCCGCGCCCACTTCGGGTTGGACCCGCACCGGCCGACGCTGTTCGTGTTCGGCGCGTCGCAGGGCGCCCGCTCGATCAACCTGGCGGTGGCCGCCTCGGCGAAGGCGCTGACCTCGGCGGGCGTGCAGGTGCTGCACGTGATCGGGGCCCGCAACGAGGACTTCGACGTGCCGAGCGACCTGGACGCGCCGTACGTGCGAGTCAAGTTCATCAACGAGATGGAGCTCGGTTACGCGGCCGCCGACCTGGCGCTGTGCCGCGGTGGTGCGATGACCTGCGCGGAGACCGCGGCGCTCGGGGTGCCGGCGATCTACGTGCCGCTGCCGTACGGCAACGGCGAGCAGCGGCGCAACGCGCTCCCGGTCGTTGAGGCTGGTGGTGGACTTATCGTGGACGACGGCGAGCTGACCCCGCAGTGGATCGAGCAGAACGTGCTGCCGCTGGTGACGGACCAGGCGCGGCTGGCCACGATGGGCTACGCGGCCGCGGCGTACGGCCGGCGGGACGGTGACGAGCAGCTGCGCTCGTTCCTGCTGAACGCGCTGGCGTCGGCGAAGCGAAACTAGGGAGGCGTGCAGTGGAGACGGCGGAGATGATCCCGGCGGGTGTGCTCACCGCGGAGGACCTGGGCCGGGTGCACATGATCGGCGTCGGCGGCGTCGGCATGAGCGGGCTGGCCCGTCTGCTGCTGACCCGCGGCGTGCCGGTGTCGGGTTCGGAGCTGCGCGAGTGGCCCGCGCTGGCCGCGCTGCGGGCGCTGGGCGGCACCATCTACATGAGCCACGACGTGTCGAACCTGGACGGCGTCGACACGGTCATCTACTCGACCGCGATCCCGGCCGACCACGTGGAGCTGGCCGAGGCGCGCAAGCGCGGGCTGCGCGTGCTGCACCGCTCGGAGGCGCTGGCGGCGTCGATGACCGGGCGGCGCACCATCGCGGTGGCCGGCACGCACGGCAAGACCACCACCACCTCGATGATCACTCTGATCATGCAGCAGGCCGGGCTGGCCCCGTCCTTCGTGATCGGCGGGGAGATCTCCGAGGTCGGCTCGAACGCCCACCACGGCACCGGGGAGTTCTTCGTCGCCGAGGCCGACGAGAGCGACCGCTCGTTCCTGCTGTACCGGCCGCACGTGTCGATCATCACGAACGTGGAGGAGGACCACCTCAACACGTACGGCACGCTGGCCAACCTGGAGGACGCGTTCGTCGAGTTCGGCACCCTGGTCGAGCCGGACGGCTTCGTGGTCGCCTGCGCCGACGACCCAGGCGCGATGCGGGTCACCGCGCGGCTGCGCGAGCTGGGCCGCACCGTGTACACCTACGGCGAGTCGCCCGAGGCGGACCTGCGGCTGACCGACATCACCACGACCGCCGCGGGCGTGCGCTACCTGGCCTCGCTGAACGGGCAGGAGCTGGGCGAGTTCTCCATGCCGGTGCCCGGCCGGCACCTGGGCCTGAACAGCGCCTCGGCCGTGCTCACCGCGCTCAAGCTCGGGGTCGACCCCGAGGTGGTGGCGGCCGGGCTGGCCGCGCACCCGGGCGTGCGGCGGCGCTTCGAGCTCAAGGGCATCGTCGGCGGCGTACGGGTGTACGACGAGTACGCCTACCACCCGACCTCGATGACCGCCGCCCTGCACACCCTGCGCGAGGTCGCCGGTGACGGCCGCCTGGTCGTGGTGTTCCAGCCCTACCGCATGTACCGCACCCGGGACCTGCAGGAGGAGATGGCCACCGCGCTGGCGCTGGCCGACGAGGCCGTGATCATGGAGGTGTTCGGCCCCGGCGAGGTGCGCGAGCCGGGCGAGGGCGGCGTCGCGCTGACCGCGGCCGTGCCGCTGCCGCCGGAGCGGAAGATCTTCGTGCCGTCCTGGGAGGACGTGCCGGGCGAGGTGGTCCGCCGGGTCCGCGAGGGCGACGTGGTGGTGACCATGGGCGCCCCGCCGATCTCGCTGATGGGTGACGAGCTCATGGCCGCCCTGGCCGAGCGCGCCGAGCCCGTCTCCCCGAACGGCTACGTCGCCCGCCACGCCTCGCCGGACGCCCGAGAGTCGGCCTGATGCCGGAGGGCCCCGACGACGGATCGCGGCGGCGCTGGCGGCTCGTGCGGGCCGGCACCGACGCGGTCCCGCCGTGGGTCCGGCAGTTCATGCGGCGCACCCGGATCCCTCTCTCGCGGGCGGGCCGGGTCCGCCGCAACCGGCGGATCGTCGCCCGGCTGGGCCTGGTGACCGGCGCGCTGCTGGCGCTCGGCGCGCTGGGCTGGCTGATCTTCGTCTCGCCGGTGCTCGGGGTGCGCGAGGTCTACGTGCAGGGCGCGCTGATCCTGGAGCCGGACCAGGTGCGCGCCGCCGCTGCGGTGCCCGACGGCACCCCGCTGGCCCGGGTGGACACCGAGGCGGTGCGCGCCCGGGTGGCGGCGCTGGCCCCGGCCCGCGCGGTCACCGTGTCCCGCAGCTGGCCGTCCACTCTGGTCATCGAGGTGGTCGAGCGCACACCGGTCGGCGCGGTGCCCAACGGAAAGAAGTACGATCTTTTCGATGATCATGGTGTGATCTACCGTACGGTCTCCGGCGTCCCGTCCGGCGTCGTGCGGGTGCAGTTGGCCACGCCCGGCCCACAGGACGTCTCCACCCAGTCCGCGCTCGCGGTGCTGCGGTCGCTGACCAAGCGGCTGCGGTCCGAACTGGTCACCCTGGTCGTCGAGGGCCCGGCGCGGATCAGGCTGGAGATGTCCGGAGACCGGGTCGTGACCTGGGGCGACGCGGAGAACAGCGACGACAAGGCGAAGGCCGCGGACGCCCTGCTGGCCAAGCCGGACAAGCGCATCGACGTCAGCGGCGTGCCGGAGGTCGTGACGCTCGGCTGAGCCGTCCGGCGGCCGTCGCGGCGGCGACGTGCGCGACGTCTCCATAGTGGAAGGCGAGACACGCCGCAGTGGTCCTTGGATCACAGCGTGCCGACGCTTACGTTTCCGTACAAGACAATGATTGACATAACCGTAAGGCTCTAGTAGAGGTTTAGGGTTCCCGCCCCGAACCGCTGCCGGAGCGGCAGTGACCGGAGGTCCGCCTCCGCCGCTGCGGCAAGCTAGGCCGGGTGGGGGTGTTGCCCTCGCCCTTGTGGCACAAGAGCCTCGAAGGAAGGGTCCGATGACACCTCCGCACAATTACCTCGCGGTCATCAAGGTCGTCGGCATCGGCGGCGGTGGCGTCAATGCCGTCAACCGCATGATCGAGGTCGGCCTCAAGGGCGTGGAGTTCATCGCCATCAACACCGACGCGCAGGCGCTGCTGATGAGCGACGCCGACGTCAAGCTCGACGTGGGCCGCGAGCTGACCCGGGGCCTGGGCGCCGGGGCCAACCCGGACGTCGGCAAGAACGCCGCCGAGGACCACCGCGACGAGATCGAGGAGGTGCTCAAGGGCGCCGACATGGTCTTCGTCACCTGCGGCGAGGGCGGCGGCACCGGCACCGGCGGCGCGCCCGTGGTGGCCAACATCGCCCGCAAGCTCGGCGCGCTGACCATCGGCGTGGTGACCCGGCCGTTCTCCTTCGAGGGCAAGCGCCGCCAGGTGCAGGCCGAGTCCGGGATCGAGGAGCTGCGCAACCAGTGCGACACGCTCATCGTCATCCCCAACGACCGGCTGCTGGCGCTCGGCGACCGCGGCATCACCATGATGGACGCGTTCCGCCAGGCCGACCAGGTGCTGCTCTCCGGTGTCCAGGGCATCACCGACCTGATCACCACGCCGGGTCTGATCAACCTGGACTTCGCCGACGTGAAGAGCGTCATGAGCGGCGCGGGCAGCGCGCTGATGGGCATCGGCAGCGCCCGCGGCGACAACCGCGCGGTCGAGGCGGCCGAGCGCGCCATCTCCAGCCCGCTGCTGGAGCAGAGCATGGACGGCGCGCGCGGCGTGCTGCTGTCCATCGCGGGCGGCTCCGACCTGGGCCTGTTCGAGATCAACGACGCGGCGCAGCTGGTCACCGACGCGGCCCACCCGGACGCGAACATCATCTTCGGCGCGGTCATCGACGACGCGCTCGGCGACGAGGTGCGGGTGACCGTGATCGCGGCCGGCTTCGACGGGGGCTCGCCGTCGTACAAGCCGGTGGAGATCCCGCGCAAGGTCACCCCGCCGGTGGAGGCGCCGACGCTGCGCCACCCGACGCCGACCAGCACACCTCCGGCGCAGTCGCAGCGCAAGGTGCTGTTCGACGATGTCGACGTGCCGGACTTCTTGAAGAACGGTTCTTAGTTCTTCAAGAAGCAGCAGCACAGCCTGAAGAACGGTTCCGCGAGCGGCCCGCCTCTCGTGATCGAAGCTCCGGTCATGCGGTATGAACGGCATGACCGGAGCTTCTTCGTACCTGGAGTGGATCTTGATTGACGAGCAGCGGCGCGAGCAGATCGCGGCGAACCTGGCCGCCGTGCGCGAGCGCATCGCGGCGGCCGCCGCGCGGGCCGGACGCGCCCCGGCGGAGATCACCCTGGTCGCGGTCACCAAGACCTACCCCGCCGCCGACGTGCTGCACCTGGCCGCGCTCGGGGTGACCGACGTGGGGGAGAACCGCGACCAGGAGGCCGCCCCCAAGGCCGCGCAGACGGCCGCCGCAGGGGTGGACCTGCGCTGGCACTTCATCGGGCAGCTGCAGCGGAACAAGGCCCGCTCCGTGGCCTCGTACGCGGCGATGGTGCACTCGGTCGACTCGGTGCGGCTGGCGGCGGCGCTGGGGGCCGCGGCGGCGCGGGCCGCCGAGGAGGGCCGGCCGGGGCCGCTCGACGCGCTGGTGCAGATCAGTGTGGACGGTGACCCGGACCGGGGCGGGGCGCTGCCCACCGGTGACGATCCCGATCGGGCGCTGAGACGTGTCGCGGACGCGATAGCCGCCGACCCGGCGCTGCGGCTGCGCGGCGTGATGGCGGTGGCGCCGCTGGACTGGGCGCCCGAGCGCGCCTTCGCCGAGGTGGCCCGGTGCGCCGCGCTGATCCGGGCGGAACATCCTGACGCGACGGTGGTGTCCGCGGGTATGAGCGACGATCTCGACGAGGCCGTGGCGTGCGGCGCGACACATGTGCGCATCGGCAGCGCAATTCTCGGAATGCGACCACCCCTGCGGTAGCCTGGCGGTCGCACCGAAATTACACGAGTGTGGTTAACCCACGTGAGTGAAGATGAAGTGCGGCAGGCACTGGCTTGGTGGCGGGCTTTGATGGAGAGCTGGTGTCTGCGCGAGAGCGGCACAGGCACGGGGGTTTGTGCCGCACGGCGGACGGAGGGGCGCGGCAATGGGCGCACTGCGGAAGGCGGGTGTCTGGCTCGGGCTGGTCGAGGACGATGACGAGCACGAGTACGACGAGCCTGCCTACGACAAGGGGTATTCCTCCGGTTACCGCGACCGCGGGGGTCGCCGCGGCGACCGGGCGGAGGACCGCTACTCGCGTGACGGGGGCCGGTACAACGACGACTTCGAGGACGACGACGACCTCGACGAGGCGCCGTCGGTTCCGCGTACCCGGATGGCGGCCGACCGCAGCGGTTCGGCCCGGCTGGAGGCCGCCCGCGAGTCGGCCCGGGCGGAGGCCACCCGGCTGAACGTGGAGGCGCGCCTGGAGGCGGCGCGGGCCGAGCGGGCCACGGTCCGCCCGATCACCCGTCCGCTGACCGCGGCCCCGGCCACGGCGTCGACCACCACCACCGCGACACGCGACAACCTGGCGCTGGCGCCCCAGGTGCAGCCGCAGCAGCGGGTGGCGGCGACGGCCGAGGACGACCGGCGGCCGCAGATCACCACGCTGCACCCCACCACGTACAACGAGGCGCGGCAGATCGGGGAGCGGTTCCGGGACGGCACGCCGGTGATCATGAACCTGACGGAGATGGACGAGGCGGACGCCAAGCGTCTGGTTGACTTCGCTGCGGGACTCGCATTCGGGTTGCGGGGTACGATCGAGCGCGTCACCAACCGGGTGTTCCTGCTCTCACCGGCCAACGTCCAGGTAACCGCCGAGGACAAGGCCAAGATCGCCGAGGGTGGGTACCTCAACCAGAGTTAGTCCTACCGAGGGACTCCGACTGTCGTGTTTTCGCCTGTGCTGCAGGTCGTGTACATCGCGATCTACGTGTTCTACCTGGTGCTCCTGGCCAGGTTCGTGATGGGGTACGTGCTCTCGTTCAGCCGGCGCTGGCAGCCGGCGCGGGGGTCGGCGGCCGCGCTCGAGGTGGTGTGGAGCGTCACTGATCCGCCTCTCAAAGCGTTGAGGCGTGTGATCCCACCGTTGCGCATTGGTACCGTGAGCATCGACCTGAGCTCCATCGTCCTGTTGATTATCCTTTTCGTGCTGATGTTTATCGTCGAGGGACTGCTCTGACGGGTGACCCCCATCCGTTCGAGCGTTCCTCAACGCGGCCGCGACTGACCCGAGGAGTTTCGATGCCGCTCACCCCGGCCGACGTGCACAACGTCGCCTTTAAAAAGCCTCCGATCGGCAAGCGGGGGTACGACGAGGAGGAGGTCGACGCCTTCCTCGATGAGGTCGAGCGCGAACTCGCCCGTTTGATCGAAGAGAACAGCGAACTGCGCATGCAGGTCGAGCGTGGCGGCGGTGGCCGCCCGGTCGGTCCCGGCGGCCCCGACCCGCGGTTGGCGGCGGAGCTGAACGAGATGAAGGCCCAGCTCGACCGCATGCAGCGCGACAAGTCCGCGGCCGAGCAGGCCGCCCGCGCCATGCAGAACGAGCTGGAGCAGCTGCGCGGCGGCGGCATGGCGGCCGCGGCGGCGATGTCCGGCCCCGAGGGCGAGCAGCAGGCCCTGCGCGTGCTGATGATGGCCCAGCGCACCGCCGACGACCACGTGTCCGACGCGCGCCGCGAGGCCGACAAGGTGCTGTCCGAGGCCCGTTCCAAGGCCGAGGAGGTCACCCGGGACGCCCGGGCGAAGGCCGACGCGCTGGAGCGCGACGCCCGCCAGCGCCACCAGGAGGCGATCAGCGGCCTGGACGCCAAGCGCACCGCGCTGCAGCAGCACATCGACACGCTCAAGCAGTTCGAGCGGGAGTACCGCACGCGCCTGAAGGCGTACCTGGAGAGCCAGCTGCGCGACCTGGAAGGCCGCGGCCAGAGCCTGGAGGCCGAGATCGGCCGCGAGGACCGGCCGGCCGGCGGTGGCCTGGCCGCCGCGGGCTCCGGTTCGGGCTCCTTCAACGGCCGCTGAGGCGGCTTTAGCCACCGGGTGGCACGACCGGCGTCCCACGGGCGGTCCGTTTCGGCGGACCGCCGGGGCGCGGCGGGTCTCCCGGCGGCCTGAACCACACCAGTAACACCCCTCACGCACAGCCAGTGTCACCGCGGCAGCCTCACCCCTCGTCGCTGCCGCCGCACCGCAATGGAAAACGGGCCTGGGTGCCTCCGAGCCGGCAAACGGCGCGGCGCCCCTGGTTCGCCGGTGCGGGACCCTCCCGCGCCGGTAGCGAGACGGCGGGTTCGTGAGCGCTTCCCCCCGGGTGATGCCCAGGAGCGTGTCCCGGACCCGGCCGAGACCTGGAACGCCGACGCGGCGGGGGTGAGCTGTGATAGTCGCAAGTCTGCTGCTCATCCTCGTTGCCGTCGTGCTGCTCGTGCTGGGGCTGACGGACGGATCGAGCGGGTTGCTCGTCGGTTCGATCGGCACCAGCCTGCTGGCCGCGGTCGCCCTCGTGGTGGGCGCACGCCAGGCTGCCGCCGCGCGTGCCGCGGCCGGGCTCCTCGACGATGACGAGGACGAGCAGTTCGACGGTGACGAGGATGACGAACCGGTCGGCCGGCGTGCCGGCGGCCGGGCTGTGGTGCCGCCCCGGGTTCCCGAACGGGACGACTGGGACGACGAGCCGGCGCGCCAGCCGGTGCTCGGCCGCACCGACACCGAACCGATGTCCGCCGGATACCAGCAGACCGAGGTCATGCTGCCGGCGCAGGGTTCGGGCGGGCGGGCCGACGATTTCGACGACGAGGACCCGCCGGACGAGCCGGTGACCCAGCGCGTCTCGCCGGCCGACGCGGCGCGGATCGCCCGGATGTCGGCGGACGTGCTGGTGATCGACGGCCGGCCGCGCTACCACGTGGCCGGGTGCGTGCACCTGCTGGGACGGCCGTACGAGCCGCTGCCGGTCTCCGAGGCCGTCGACCTGGGCTTCAGCCCCTGTGGTCTCTGCGAGCCGGACAGCGCGCTGCTGGCCGACGCACGCCGGGTCTGACGGGGCCCGGGTCCTCCGCCGCGCGACGGCGGTACCCGGAACCGCCTCGGCGCACCACCCTGACCGGGTGGCGTGCCGGGGCGGTCCCGTGCTTCCGGAGCCCGTGCAACCCCCGGGCCCTCCACGAGCCCGAAGGGGGCTACCGGCACAATGGGTCATGGCACGTGATCGGTCCTCGTCGGTGACGGAACCCGCGGTCGTCGCGGTCCGGGTCAAGCCGGGCGCGGGCCGGACGAGGGTCGGCGGCGCCTACCCGGGTCCGCACGGCACGGCGCTGGTCGTGGCGGTGCAGGCGCCCGCGGTGGACGGCCGGGCGACCGAGGCAGCCCGTCGCGCGCTGGCCGAGGCGCTGTGCCTGCCCGCGGCCACGGTCTCGCTGCGTGCCGGCCAGGCGAGCCGGGACAAGCTCTTCCTGATCGAGACGCCGCCCGCCGACCTGCCGGACCGCCTGGCCGCGCTGCACGAGGCGGCTCGGTGATCGCGCATCTCGACATGGCCCTGCTGATCGGGGCCGCGGTGCTGCTCGTCGCGGTGGCCGCCGTGCGCTGGTCCACCCGCCTGGGCGTGCCCAGTCTGCTCGTCTACCTGGCCATCGGCGTGGTGCTGGGTTCGGTGTTCGGCCTGCGCTTCGACGACGCCGAACTGGTGCGCCTGCTCGGCACCTGCGCTCTGGTGCTGATCATCGCGGAGGGCGGCCTCACCGCCCGCTGGACCACGCTGCGACCGGTGCTGGGGCTGGCCGCCACGCTGTCCACGCTGGGCGTGCTGGTGAGCGTGGTGACAGTCACCGTGGTCTGCCATTACCTGCTCGGCTGGGACTGGCGCACGGCGGCCCTGATCGGCGCGGTGCTGTCGTCCACGGACGCGGCCGCCGTCTTCTCCACGCTGCGCCGGCTGCGGCTGCGCCCCCGGCTGGTGGCCACGCTGGAGGCCGAGTCGGGCATGAACGACGCCCCCGTGGTGCTGCTGGTGATCCTGCTGTCCAGCCCGGCGGGCATCGGGCCGTGGTGGCAGGAGGCCCTGCTGATCGCGTACGAGCTGGCGGCCGGCGCCGTGATCGGCGTGCTGGTCGGGGTGGTGGGCCGGGAGTTGATGCGCCGGGCGGCGCTGCCCGCCGCCGGCCTCTACCCGCTGGCCGCGGTCGGCCTGACCGTGCTGGCGTACGCCGGCGGGGCCGTCGTGCACGCCTCGGGCTTCCTGGCCGTCTACGCCGCCGGGGTGGTGCTCGGCAACTCCCGCCTGCCACACCGCCAGGCCATCCTCGGCTTCGCGGACGGTCTGGCGTGGCTGTCCCAGATCGGCCTGTTCGTCCTGCTCGGCCTGCTGGTGTCGCCGCCGGGCCTGGTCCAGATGCTGGTGCCCGCGGTGCTGGCCGGGGTGGTGCTGACCTTCGTCGCCCGCCCGATGTCCGTGCTGGCCAGCGCGACGCCGTTCGGGGTGGGCTGGCGGGAGCAGCTGTTCCTGTCCTGGGCGGGGCTGCGCGGCGCGGTGCCGATCGTGCTGGCGACCATCCCGCTGGCGCAGGGCGTGCCGGGCGCCGAGGCGCTGTTCAACATCGTGTTCGTGCTGGTGGTGGTGTTCACCATGGTGCAGGCGGGCACCCTGCCCGCGGTGGCGGTCCGGCTGGGGGTGACCGCGCCGGGGGAGGCGACCGAGCTGCGGGTGGAGACCGCCCCGCTGGACCGGATGCACGCCGAGCTGCTGCAGATCGAGGTGCCGCCCGGGTCGGGCCTGGCCGGGGTGCATCTCGACGAGTTGCGGCTGCCGGTGGGCGCGTCGGTGACGCTGGTGCTGCGCGACGGTGCCGGGTTCGTGCCCGATCGCGACACACGGTTGCGAATGGGTGACAGTCTGCTTATTGTCGCCACCGAATCGGTACGCGACGAAGCCGAACGTCGGCTGCGGGCGGTGAGTCGGCGCGGCCGGCTGGCCCACTGGTTCGGAGAGGACGGCAGAGAACACGGGGACTAGGTGATATTGTCCCTTTTGCCAAATTCACCAGAAAGGGACGGTCACGCGGCAATGTCCGGCATGACCGCGTTGATCCGTGCCTTTCCTGCGGATACTTCGGATGATTCCGGGGTACTCACAGGAATTCGGCAGGCAGTGCGTGGCATGTTTGTGGACCGTCCATACGTTCCGTATTCTTGCCAGCCTATTGGAGTGCGCGGCGTGAGCCGCGCGCCCGTTTTGCATCTGGGGGACGCCATGGCCGAGAGGGCAGGCGGGAGCAAGACCGGAGCGGCGGCGAAGAAGGCCGTCGCGAAGACCACCGCGGCGCCGAAACGCTCCGTGAAGACAGTGGCCGCGGGGGCGGCCACGGCTAAGGGGGAGACGGTGACGGCTACCTCGGACACCACTGCCCGCAAGCGCGCGGCCGGCCCGGCCGTGCCCGAGCGGAAGACGGCGGCCAAGCCCGCCGCGGCCGCCGCCGAAGCCAAGAAGTCGGCGAACGCCACCCCGACCACCCGGCGGCGTGCCGCCGGGACGGAAGAGAATCCCCCTGCCCAGGCAACGCCGAGCGCCGCCACGTCCGCGGCCGAGGGAGCGACCATGGTCAAACCTGCCGAGTCCAAGACCGCCAGCCGTACGGCCGCCAAGGCGACCACGGTGAAGAAGGGTGATCGCAGCGCCGCGGAGACCGAGAAGATCCGCCTGGCGCTCACCGCGCGCCGCGACGAGCTGCAGGAGGAGTACGACCACACGCTCGTCGAGATCGCGGAGCTGCAGCGCGACCGGCTCACCGACTCGGCCGGCGACGACCAGGCCGACACCGGCACCAAGACGTTCGAGCGCGAGCAGGAGATCACCCTCGCGAACAACATCCTGGAGCGGATCACCCAGGTGGAGCGCGCACTGGAGCGCCTCGACGAGGGCAGCTACGGGTGGTGCGAGAAGTGCGGCAACCCCATCCCGGTGGAGCGGCTGGCCGCGTTCCCGTCCGCCACGCTGTGCGTGACCTGCAAGCAGCTGGAAGAGCGCCGCTAGGGCCCGGTTGCCGGCCGGGCGGGCCGACCCGGCATGATCGTACGAAGGGCGCAGCCGCGCCGTGACTTGGGGAGTGTGTCGGTGGACCAGGAAAGCGAACGGGAACCGGAGCACTCCCCACGTCGGATCGGCCGCGGCCCCGCGTTGTCGGTCCTCGTGGGCATGGCCGGGTTCGCGATCGTGCTGGACCTGGTCACCAAGGAGTGGGCGACGAAGCTGGACCCGCACGAGCCGATCAGGCTGCTCGGCGGCGCGGTCTACATGTCGCTGACCCGCAACAGCGGGGCGGCGTTCAGCCTCCTGGAAGACCACACCTACATCTTCCCGATCATCGCGCTGATCGTGCTCGGCGCGCTCGGCTTCATGGCCCGGCGGCTGCGCTCGCTGCCGTGGGCGATCGCGCTCGGCATGATCGTCGGCGGTGTGGTCGGCAACCTGATCGACCGCGTCTTCCGGGCCCCGGCCCCGTTCCACGGCCACGTGGTCGACTTCATCAGCGTGTTCGACGCCCACGGCCGGGCCTTCCCGATCTTCAACGTCGCGGACATGGCGCTGGTCGGCGGCGTGAGCCTGGCGATCCTGCTGGAGCTGCAGGGCCGCCAGCGCGACGGCAGCCGCATCACGTCCGAGAAGGACACCGCCACCGACGACGAGCCCGCCCCGTCGGCCGCCGTCGGCTCCGAGCGCGGGTCCCAGGCATGGTGACCCGGGGCGAGACCCGCTCCCTGCCGGTCCCGGACGGGCTGGACGGGATGCGGCTGGACCAGGCGGTGTCCCGGCTGTTCGGGCTGTCCCGCACCGCGGCGGCCACGCTGGTCGAATCCGGTGACGCCACCGTCGACGGGGTGCCGCGGGGCAAGTCCGACAAGGTCACCGGCGGCAGCTGGCTGGAGGTGACCCTGCCCGCCCCGCCCACGGCCCCCGCCGTGATCGCCGAGCGGGTCGACGGCCTGCGGATCATCCACAGCGACGACGACATCGTCGTGGTGGACAAGCCCGTCGGCGTCGCGGCCCACCCCAGCCCCGGCTGGACCGGCCCGACCGTGATCGGCGGCCTGGCCGCGATGGGTCAGACCGTCGCCACCAGCGGCGCGGCCGAGCGGCAGGGCGTGGTGCACCGGCTCGACGTGGGCACCACCGGCCTCATGGTCGTCGCCAAGAGCGAGTCCGCGTACAGCGCGCTGAAGTGGGCCTTCAAGCACCGCGAGGTGGACAAGCGCTACCACGCCGTGGTGCAGGGCCACCTCGACCCGCTGCGGGGCACGGTCGACGCCCCCATCGACCGGCACCCCACGCACGACTGGAAGTTCGCCGTCATGTCGGGCGGCAAGCCCAGCATCACGCACTACGACACGCTGGAGGCCTTCCCCTCCGCCAGCCTCGTCGACATCAGACTGGAGACCGGGCGCACCCACCAGATCCGGGTGCACTTCTCCGCTCTGCGGCACCCCTGCGTAGGTGACACCACCTACGGCGCCGACCCCACGCTCTCCGCCCGCCTCGGCCTGCACCGGCAGTGGCTGCACGCGCGTGAGCTGAGTTTCATCCACCCCGGCACCGGACTCCAGGTCCGGTTCGTCAGCGAGTACCCGCCAGATCTCGCGCAGGCGCTCGCGCTGCTGCGCGAGGCTGGTTGACACGCGCTCGCGCCCCCCGCGCGAGGCCGGATGAAGGGACGCCGGATGCGCCCGCAAAGGTTCCTGCGGCATCTGGATCAGGTGATAGTGCCGCGGCTCGCGGGCGGCTTCGTCCGCATCGCGCGCGGGCGGCTGCGGTTGCGGCTGCTCACCGCGGCGGCGCTGGTCGGGGTCACCGGAGTGCTGCTGGCCGTGGTGTGGACCGCGCACCGCGGCACCACGGCCACCCCGGAGAGCACGCTCGGCGAGACGGTGCAGGTGGGCGTCGTGCAGGGGCAGTCGGTGCCGCTGTACGCCCGGCAGGCCCGCTCGGAACTCGCCGGGCTGCTCAAACGGCCCTCGGCCACTCCGATCGAGACGTACGCCCTGGTCAGCCTCAAGGCGTACCTGGCCCCCGAACGGCTCACGCCGGTGCTCGGCGGCGTGTCGGTGGTCGAGGTCTACGCCCGCGTGCCGCTGGCGAAGACGCAGACCGCGTCGGTCCGCATTCCCGCCTTCAAGATCCCTGAGGACGTGGTGGCCGGCATGAAGCAGGTCGCCCGGCGCAAGGACGCCGACGCGGCGGACTTCCAGGGCCTGGCCGGCAAGCTGACCACCGCGGACGCGGAGGAGGAGCGCCTGCGCGACACCTACCTGGGCGGTTCCGCGGTCGCCGAGGCCGAGGCCGAGGCCTACCGCACGGGCTGCACCTGCGTGTACGCGGCCGTGGTCCGGGCGACCCCGGCGGCGCTGGACCAGATCGCGTCCCGGCCCGAGGTGCGCGCGGTCGACCCCGCGCCCGAGGTGCGGCGGCTGGACCGGGCGGTCTTCCTGCCCCCGCTGCCGGAGCAGGTCGGCCAGCTCGACCCGGCCGCCTCCGCCACGCCCGCCGCCTCGCCGAGCGCGTCGCCCAGCGCCTCGCCGAGCGCCGAGCCGAGCGCGAAGCCGAGCGAACGTCCCGGCGCGGAGCCGAGCGAGCCCGGCGCCGCCACCCCGGCGTCGCCGCACGCGTCTCCAGTGGCCGAGACCAGCCCGTCCGAGGACGGCACGGTGCCGGCGTCCCCGGCGCACGCCCCTTCGGCGGCGGCCTCCGACGGCGGGGAGGCCGACCGGTGAGGTTCCCCGGGGGTGTCCGCACCCTGCATCGAGTGGCGTCGTTGAGTACGGGGAGACCCGGTTCGCAAGTGCTCTTCACCTCTTCTCGGCGGCAATCGGCCGTCAGGGTCTGGAGGTGCGGGTGCCTGAACACATAGGGTGGTCAAGCTGGTGTCGGGGTGCGTAGCCTTGCACCGCGTTGATCATTGATCACTATGGCAGGGCGGGGAGGGCGCACACCGTGGAGCGCAACGGCCAGCGGGGCGACGGCCCCACGGCTTGGGGCCGACCCGGCGAGCTGACGCCCGCCGAGGCGACCTCACGCTGGCGGGTGCTGCTCGACCGGGCCCGCGCCGCGCCGCCGCGCGACCCGGCGCCCGTCGACCCGGCACCGGGCGGGCCGGCCACCGCCGCGCCGAGCGGTCCCGCGTACGGCGCGCCGGCCGGGCGGATCGAGTGGCGTCCCGCGGCCCGCCCCGACGACGTCGACCACGCCGTCTCGGTGCTGCGCCGGGAGCTGGGCGGGCCGAAGGTGCTGGCGTTCGCCAACCCCAAGGGCGGGGTGCACAAGACCACCGCCACCGTGCTCGCCGCGGCCACCATCGGCAGCGTGCGCGGGCGCGGCGTGCTGGCCTGGGACGACAACGAGCTGCGCGGCACGCTCGGCCTGCGGGCCGGCAGCGCGCGGCACGCGCGCACCATCCGGCACCTGCTCGCCGACCTGCTGGAGATCGAGAACGCGCCGATCGGCGAGCTGAAGGACCGGCTCGACGACTACCTGCGCCACGCCTCCGACGGGTCGTACGACGTGCTGGCCGGCGAGGAGAACCCGCGCTTCGCCCAGCGCCTGGACCAGCACACCGTGCGCCGGGTGCTGGAGCTGCTGTGCCGCACCCACGACGTCGTCTGCGTGGACACCGGCAACAACGTGGAGAGCGCCAACTGGCAGACCGTGATCCGCGCCGCGGACCAGCTCGTCATCACGACGGTGCCGCGCGAGGACGCCGCGTTCACCGCCGACTGGATGATCGACCTGCTGCACGAGATCGGGCTGGGCAAGCTCGCGGAGAACGCGGTGACGCTGCTGTCCTGCGCCACCCCGGGCACCTCGCCGCTGCTGGAGGACCTGCGCAAGCATTTCGCCACGCGCACCCGCGCGGTGGTCGTGGTGCCGTTCGACCCGGCCCTGGAGACCGGTTCGTCGATCGAGTACGGCGCGCTCCAGCCGACCACGAAGCGGGCGTGGCTGAACGCGGCGTCGGCGATGGTGGAACCGTTCGTCCGGTGACGCCCGGCACCCGCCGAGCGGCGGGTGGAACGCGTCGGAGCGCAGGACTAGGCTGAGGCGTACCGTCGACTAGCTGGGGGTGGGTGCGCCGTGGGCGACTCTTTTGTGCATCTTCACGTGCACACGGAGTATTCGATGCTCGACGGCGCGGCCCGGTTGAAGGAGCTCTTCAAGGAGGCCAACCGCCTCCAGATGCCCGCCCTGGCGATGACCGACCACGGCAACATGTTCGGGGCGTACGACTTCTACAAGCAGGCCACGGCCGCCGGCATCAAGCCGATCATCGGCGTGGAGTCCTACGTCACCCCGAACACGCCCCGGCAGGAGCGCTCGCGGGTGCGCTGGGCCGACGGCGGGGAGAACGACGTCTCCGGCGGTGGCGCGTACACCCACATGACGATGCTGGCGGCCGACGCCGACGGCCTGCGCAACCTGTTCCGGATGCAGTCCAGGGCGAGCCTGGAGGGTTTCTTCTACAAGCCCCGGGCCGACCGCGAGCTGCTGCACGCGTACGGCAAGGGCGTCATCGCGACGACCGGCTGCCCCTCGGGTGAGATCCAGACCTGGCTGCGCATCGGCGACTTCGACAAGGCCGTGGCGGCGGCGGGCGAGTTCCAGGACATCTTCGGCAAGGAGAACTTCTACCTGGAGCTGATGGACCACGGCATCAGCATCGAGAAGGCGGCCCGCGAAGGGCTCGACCGGCTGCGCAAGCACATGAACCTCAAGCCGCTGGTGACCAACGACCTGCACTACACGTACGCGCAGGACGCCGACGCGCACGAGGTGCTGCTGTGCGTGCAGTCCGGCTCGACGATGGCCGACCCGAAGCGCTTCAAGTTCGACGCCCGCGACTTCTACCTCAAGTCGGCCGAGGAGATGCGCCGCCAGTGGGACGACCTGGTGCCGGGCGCGTGTGACAACACCCTGGAGATCGCCGAGCGGATCGGCGACTACAAGGAGGTGTTCGCGCACCGCAACCTGATGCCGTCGTTCCCGGTGCCGGAGGGCTACACCGAGGAGTCGTGGCTGCGCGCCGAGGTGCACCGGGGGCTGCGCGACCGGTTCCCGAACGGGGTCCCCGAGGACCGGCTGCGCCAGGCCGACTACGAGCTCGACGTCATCTGCAAGATGGGCTTCCCGGGCTACTTCCTGGTCACCGCCGACCTGTGCGAGTACGCGCGCAAGGAGGGCATCCGGGTGGGGCCGGGGCGTGGTTCGGCGGCCGGCGCGCTGATCGCGTACGCGCTGCGCATCACCGAACTCGACCCGATGTCGCACGGCCTGCTGTTCGAGCGCTTCCTGAACCCCGACCGCGTCTCCATGCCCGATATCGACATGGACTTCGACGAGCGCCGGCGCGGTGACATGATCCGCTACGCGACCCAGCGCTGGGGCGAGGAGCGGGTCGCGCAGATCATCACGTACGGCACCATCAAGGCCAAGGCCGCGATCAAGGACGCGGCCCGGGTGCTCGGCTACCCGTTCGCGGTCGGCGACAAGATCACCAAGGCGATGCCGCCCGCGGTGATGGGCAAGGACATCCCGCTGTCGGGCATCTTCGACAGCAACCACCCGCGCTACCCGGAGGCGGTGGAGTTCCGGGCGCTGTACGACACCGACCCGGACACCAAGAAGGTCGTCGACACCGCCAAGGGCATCGAGGGCCTCAAGCGCCAGTGGGGCGTGCACGCGGCCGGCGTGATCCTGTCCGGCGAGCCGCTGATGGACGTGCTGCCGATCCAGAAGCGCGAGCAGGACGGCGCCATCATCACCCAGTGGGACATGGGCGCCTGCGAGTCCATCGGCCTGCTCAAGATGGACTTCCTCGGCCTGCGCAACCTCACCGTCATGGACGACTGCCTGGAGGGCATCAAGAACAACCGGGGCGTCGATCTCGTCCTGGAGGACCTGCCGCTGGAGGACAAGCCCACCTACGAGCTGCTGGCCCGCGGCGACACCCTCGGCGTGTTCCAGCTCGACGGCGGCCCGATGCGCGCGCTGCTGCGCTCGATGGTCCCGGACGGCTTCGAGGACATCTCCGCCGTGCTGGCGCTCTACCGCCCCGGCCCGATGGGCGCGAACGCGCACAACGACTACGCCGACCGCAAGAACGGCCGCAAGCCGGTGGTGCCGATCCACCCCGAGCTGGCCGAGCCGCTGGAGCAGATCCTCGGTGACACCTACGGCCTGATCGTGTATCAGGAGCAGGTCATGGCCATCGCGCAGAAGCTGGCGGGCTACACGCTCGGCCAGGCCGACCTGCTGCGCCGCGCGATGGGCAAGAAGAAGAAGGAGATCCTCGACAAGGAGTACGTGCCCTTCTCCGGCGGTATGAAGGAGAACGGCTACTCCGACGCGGCGATCAAGACGCTGTGGGACATCCTGGTCCCGTTCTCCGACTACGCCTTCAACAAGGCGCACACCGCCGGATACGGCCTCGTCTCGTTCTGGACCGCCTACCTCAAGGCCAACTACCCGGCCGAGTACATGGCGGCGCTGCTCACCTCCGTCGGCGACGACAAGGACAAGTCCGCCGTCTACCTGGCCGAGTGCCGCCGCATGGGCATCAAGGTGCTGCCGCCTGACGTCAACGCGTCCACGGCCCGGTTCACCCCGGTCGGCGACGAGATCCGCTTCGGCCTCGGCGCGGTGCGCAACGTCGGCGGCAACGTGGTCGAGGCGATCGTGCGGGCCCGCAAGGAGCAGGGCGCGTTCACCGACTTCTACGACTTCCTGCGCAAGGTCGACGCGGTGGCCTGCAACAAGCGCACCGTCGAGTCGCTGATCAAGGCCGGCGCGTTCGACTCGATGGAGCACCCCCGCAAGGGCCTGCTGTCGGTGCACGCCGACGCCATCGACTCGTTCATGAGCGTCAAGAAGAACGAGGCCATCGGCCAGTTCGACCTGTTCGGCTCCGCGTTCGCCGACACCGACTCGTCCGGCGCGGGCATGATCGTCACGCCGCCCATCCCGCCGGGCGAGTGGGACAAGACCGACCTGCTCGTCTTCGAACGCGAGATGCTCGGCCTGTACGTCTCCGACCACCCGCTGTTCGGGCTGCAGCACGTGCTGAGCAAGGCCGCCGACATGTCGATCGCCGCGCTGAACGAGGAGGGCGGCGTCGCCGACGGGCAGATCGTCACGCTGGCCGGCATCCTCTCCGGCGTCCAGCGGCGCATCACCAAGCAGGGCAAGGCGTGGGCCTCGGCGACCCTGGAGGACCTCGACGGCGCGGTGGAGGTGCTGTTCTTCCCCAACACCTACGACCTGGTCGGCCAGTACATCGCCGAGGACGCCATCGTCGTGGTCAAGGGCCGGGCGGACCGCCGCGACGACCAGGCCAAGCTGATGGCGATGGACATGTCCATCCCGGACACCACCGTCACCGACGACAACGCCCGGCCGGTGGTGGTCGCGCTGCCCGCCAACCGGTGCACCCCGCCGCTGGTCGAGCGCCTGCGCGAGGTGCTGTCGACCCACCCCGGCAAGGCCGAGGTGCACGTGCGCCTCACCAACGGATCGAAGTCGTCGACCTACCGCCTCGGCCCGATGCGTGTCGCTCCGGTGCCCGCGCTCATGGCCGACCTCAAGGCCCTGCTCGGCCCGTCCGCCCTGGCGGGCTGAGCAGCACGTAGGCCCCGGCTCGGTCGAGGTCGCCGGGGGCCGGCCTCGGCAGCGGCGTGGCTCGGCGTCGGCGGGGAGCAGCGGCGGCCTGGCGCTAGATCACTGTTTCCGGTCAAAACCTATGGTCGCACTGCAGATCCTGACCGGAAACGGCGATCTTCGAGAGCCCGGCGGCTCGGGTCAGACCGGGATGTCCGGTTTGTGGTTGGCGGCCTGGTCGGTGCGTTTGGCCGTGGCCACGTCGGTGTCGGTGGTGACGGTGGCGGCCTGGGTGATGTTGGCGCCCATCGACTCCATGGCCGTGCCGACCTGCCGCCACAGCGCGAGAATGTTCGGCGCGATCTCGGAGTAGCCCTTGTCCAGGGCGTTGCCGACGTCGTCGGTGCCCCACGGCTTGGCCTGCCCGGCCGAGTCGATGCTCGCGCCGGTGCCGTTGCGCAGCGCCGTGACGTCCTTGCCGGCCGCCGTCATCCGGCTGCCGGCGTCGCGGGCCAGGTCGAGGTCGAGGTGCGTGCCGTCGCCGCCGGGCCAGGCCATCGGGCGGATCGGGATCTCGTCACCCATCGCGCGGCTCCGGGCGGTAGTCCATGATGTCGTCGTGCCGCTTGAGCAGGTCGTTCATGTCATTGGTACGCAGGAACGACATCGCGCCCGACTCCGCCGGCATCACCTCGGCCATCAGCTGCGACACGCCTACGCCCGCGGCGTCGGACGCCCGCGCGATCGTCTTCGTGATCTCCTCGGCGAGGCCCGAGGCACTGTACGAGCGCAGCGCGGCAGGCTCCAGCTCCAGCTTGACCAGCCGGCCGCGGGCATCGACCGACGCCTTGATCAGCCCGTCGCGGGACTTCTCGGTCGCCCGGTAGGCCTTGAGCTTGGTCTGCAGGTCGCCCATGCCGTTGCGCAGCCGCGTGTACTGGTCGTGGACCTGTGCGAAGCGTTCCCGCAGCGCCGAGTTGGCGTCGCGATCGGAGCGTTGTGCCACGGCGGCTCCTCCCCTGGTACGGCCGGTGACGCCGACTCTAGCCCGGATCGGCACCCGTCGCCGCAACCGGGTTGGCGCGCTCTTGTCCGGATCGAGTAGCTTACCCAGAGCGCCTGCGCGCCACCGGATACGCCGTTCCCGTACGGGCCGGATCGCGCGGGAAGCCGAACTCTGGGGAGGGTGCGGATGTCGTGGTTGCCGTCGCCGATTCCGCATCCGCTGTCCTACTTCGACGCACCGGGGTGGATGAAGGAATGCCTCGACTGGGTCATCGGCATGGACTGGCCCGAAGGCGACGAGCAGGCCACCTGGGACCTCGCCGACGACTGGTACGCGGTCGCCGGTGACCTCGCCGACCCGCTGACCGAGTCGGAGCGGGCCGCGCTGGACGCGGTCGCCGCGTTCGGCGGCGCCGAGGGCAAGGTCGCCGCCGCGATCAAGGACGCCTGGGGCCAGATCGGCAGCGGCGACGAGAAGTCCGCGCTGCAGGCCGCCGCGTACGTCGCGGGCGCGCTCGGCGAGATGCTCGAAGGCGGCGGTTGCGACATCCAGGGCGCGAAGCTGGAGTACTACATCGAACTCGGCCTGCTGCTGATCGAACTGATCGCGCTGGCCGTCGCCGCGTTCTTCACCTTCGGCGCGTCCACCGCCGCCGCCGGGCCGGTCTGCATGGCGACCCGCTTCGCCATCAAGGAGATCCTCAAGCGGCTGCTCAAGTCGCTGATCGAGCGCGGCATCAAGCGCGCCGTCAAGGACAAGCTCAAGGACCTCGGCAAGGACTTCGGCAAGAAGCTCGGCAAGTGGGCGATCAAGGCCGGCAAAGAGGGCCTGGACGAGATGAAGGAGGAGCTGCTCACCCAGGGCGCCATCCAGACGTACCAGACCGCGACCGGCCGCCGCGACGGCCTCGACCTCGGCGATCTCGCCATGGCCGGCTGGGCGGGCTTCGCCGGCGGCGCGGCCAGCACGCTCGCGGGCGGCCACAACGGCGGCTTCGTCAGCAAGGTCTCCCACGGCGTACGCGGCGAGGTGCTCGGCGACATCGGCGGCTCGCTCGCCACGGGGCAACTGCCCGACGCGGGCAACCTGGGCATGGCGGCGACCTCGGGCGCGCGGTCCAGCGTCACCAGCCACCTGACCGGCGAACTCAACAACATGACGAACAACATCGTCAGCAACCTCGCTGGTACCGCGCTCGACGGCGACCCGAGCTCGAACATCACCACCGCCGCGGCGGCCACCGCTGCCGCGGGAGGCGGCGGTTCGGGTGGCGGTGGCGGCCCGCACACGGGGACCACGGGCTCCGGTGGCTCGGCCGGTGGTTCCGGCGGATCGCACGGCGGTGGCTCGGGCAGCGGCTCGGGCGGCTCCGGCGGCCTCGCCGGCGTGGCCCCGCCGGAGGCGAGCGCAGCCCCGGCCGCGCCCGCCGCACCGCCCCCGGTCGCGAACGTTCCCGCGCAGGCCAACACCGTGATCGCCCCGGCGGTCGCCCCGGCTCCGCAGAGTATGGCCGCGCCCGCCGCCGCGGCCCCCGCAGCGCCCGCGGTCACGAGCCCGGCGTCAGGCCTCGCAGGCACGTCCGCCGCCCCGTCGGCATCGTCGGTCTCGACGTCGGCTTCCGCGTCGACCTCGGCCTCGCCCGGGTCCGGGTCCGGGTCCGGGTCCGGAGGACTGTCCGGCACGGGCTCCGCCGGCGGCACCACGACGACCGGCGCAGGCCCGTCGAGCGGCACCGGCACCGGGTCAGGCGGCCCGGCCGGGTCCACCTCGGGCTCGGGCTCGGGCACCACCTCGGGTACGGGAACCTCAGGCTCCGGCACAGGCTCCGGCGCGAACACCTCCGGCTCGGCGGGGACCAACCCGGCCACCGGGGCGCGGCCCGCGGCAGGCGTCACGGCGACCGGCCCAGCACAGGCCGGACTGGCCGCGCAGACCGGCACTCCGTCGCAGACCGGCCCGTCCGTCCAGGGCAGCACCTCGACGACCACACCGTCGGCGCAGGCCAACACCTCCGGGACGACACCCGCCACGCAGGCGAGCGCCTCCACGACCGCGCCGTCCACGCAGGCGAGCGCCTCCGCGACCGCGCCGTCCGCGCAGACGAACACCGCCGCGCAGACGCCGTCGTCGCAGACCGGGCCCACGGCGCAGGCGAGCACCGGCACGCAGACCGGTCCCGCTAACCAGACGACCGCCACCAACGCGCAGGGCACGACGCCGACCACGGGCACGCAGAATCCCGCGACCGCGCAGAATCCGGCACCCCAGCAGGGCCAGGCCACCTCGCCGAGCCCCGCGACGGGCCAGCAGACGGCTCCGGCCCAGCAGACGCCCGGCGACCCGGCCCGCCCGCAGGCCACCCCGGCCCAGCAGACAGACCCGGCGACACCCGCCGTCGCCGTTGTGCCCGGCGCGGACACACGCGGCACCGGGCCGGACACCGACTCCCGGCCCCCGGCCGCAGACGGGCGGCGTGACGGCGAGCGCAGCCGGGCCGAGGCGCGGCGCTGGAGCGACGCGTACCACGGCGGGCTGCGCGCGCAGCGGCGCGCGATCCTCGCCTCGATGGGCCGCCCCGGCGCGCTCGCCGCGGCGGCCTGGGACGCGCTGAACCGCCACGACGGCGCGGACTTCACCCGCGGCGGCGTCACCACCGACGACGTGTCGGTGCTGACCGGCAGCGACTCCCCGCCGTCGGTCGACGCGACCCGCCGCTACGACCAGCGCGGCGGCTACCGTCCGGTGCTCACCCAGCACCAGCTCGACCTGGAGAACGCCGTCCCGCGCGACGCGGACGGCCGCCCGCTGCAGTTCCCGCCGCTGCGTTCGGGCTGGCTGCGCTACGCCAACGACGGCGGGCCGCAGGCCGACCCGACCCGCGCGGTGAACTGCGTCGACGTGCTGCTGTCGGTGGCCGACACCTGGCTGCACGGGCGGCCGCGCTGCGCCGCCGCGCGTACCCTCGACGGGTTTGCCAGCGGCAACCCGGACCAGCCGTCCGGGCCGGAGCCGCGCGGGCCGCACCGCATCGAGGACTTCTTCGGCGGGCGGCTGCAGCAGCTGTGCCCGGACACCCGCGGTCTCGACCGCCAGGCGGCCCGGCAGACGGTGGACGCGTCGTACGCCCGCCTGGCCGACCAGCTCCGCCAGGCCGGGCCGGGCGCGATGGCTGTGATCATCCATCACTCGTCCGACGGCACCGCGCACACCTGGCCGGTCTTCAACGACGGCGGCGTCATCATGTACGCCGACCCGCAGCAGCCGCCGGGCACGCCGACGACCAACCCGCCCTACACCAACGGCATCATCCAGATGGACGCCATGGTGATCGGGCCCGACGGCAAGCAGTCCCTGATCGACGGCGCGCCCACGGGGGCCTGGTCGCAGTACCAGGGCCAGCCCGATCCGGCGGCCGCCCCGGCCGGGGTGCACGCGACTCAGCTCGACGCGGACATGCAGCGGCCGCTCACCGACGCCGAACTCGCCGAGCACGGCATCCGCGTCGGTGAGGCGACCTTCGACGACCTCGGCTACCCGGACCCGTCAGTGCTCAGCGACGCCGACCGGGTGCGACTGGAGGCGATGCTGCCGCAGACGGCGGTGGTGCCCACGCAGGACGTGCGGTTCACGCAGCGTTCGGTGAGCCCGACCAGCGGTGACCTGACCATGGGCCAGTTCACCGCGCGGATGGCGGAGACCGGCTGGCAGGGCGGGCCGGCGCATGTCGTCGCGTGGGGCGACGGCTCCATGTCCAGTATGGACAACCGTCGGATGCGGGCGGCCAACCTGGCCGGACTCGACACCGTGCCGGTCTGCGTGCACCGCCCGGACGAGCCGCTGACCAGCCTTCCCGAGGGGGAGGACCCGGACCGCGACAAGTACCGTAGGCCGCTCGCAGTCGACATCCGGATGGTGGACGGCCGCCTGGTGGTCGGCGGTGATCGAGGCCCGGTGGTGCACGCGGCGGGCACCGTGCCCACCACGTTCGGTGAAGCGTCGCTGTTCCGCGCCGCGGAGCAGCGCAGCCTGCTGCCCGGCCGGTTGTACGGATCCGACACCGTTCCGGTGACCATCGAGAAGCCGCCAGGTCCGGAGGAGCTTGTCGACGACCTGGAGCAGGACGAACGCGAGATGCTCGCCGGGGTGCACACCACGGCGCAGGCGAACGCGGACGTGATCCTCCGGGACATCGGCAACGCGGTCGGGCTGTTCAATCTCAGCCCGGACAACGAGTACGGCTTCCTGACCATGGAGGGCGTCGGCGAACGGGTGAAGACGCTCGAGTCGCTGACCCGCAAGTATCTGCTCGAGGGTGACAACCTCGGGCTGGAGTTCGCAAACAAGGTCAACGACGCGGTGCGTTTCATGGTGCGGCTGCCCGGCGGGGCCGGGTACCGGCCAGCGTTCGACGCCGTCCGGGCGGGGCTGGAGGCGCAGGGCTACCAGCTCACCGACATCAAGAACTTCTTCCGGCCGGGCAATCGCTTCCTCGGGCTCAACGTCACCTTCCAGCACCCGAACGGGCAGCTGTTCGAGGTCCAGTTCCCGACCGAGTCGTCCGAGCGCGCATGGGGCCTGACCCACGACGCGTATGAGGTGCTTCGTCGGGACGGGCACACGGACGAGAACGGCGAGCGGCAGGGTGCCGAGCTGTCCCCACGGCGCGTACACGCGTTGCTGTCGATGCTGGCGGTCAACCAGGAACTCGGCCTCGACGACGTGCCGCCCGGCATCGACACGATCTCCGGCCCGCCGCCCGCGCAGACGCCGGCCGCGCCGAAGGACACCGGTCTGGCCGCCTGGGTCACCAAGAACGCGGAGGTCTGGCGGCAGTACCGGGCGTGGTTGGATGATCAGCAGGATTCCTTCACCGGGTTCGCCGACGTCCTCGCGGAGTTCGGCATCGACCCCGCGGATGTTCCCGTCACACCTGAAGTCGCAGAGAAACTGGAGCGTATCGATGGTGACCTACTACGCCTTCTACGCGACGGACAAGTCGAAACCCCCGGCGAGCGGGATCTTCGTGACCCACGGCGGGGAGGACGCGATGCTGTGGAGCCGTCGCAAGAAAGCCTGGATCTACGATCCGGGCAAGGTGGCCTACCTGCTGGACCACCACGAGTACGTGGACCGCTCGGAGGAGATCACGAGGGCGCAGGCCGAGGAGTTGACCCTGCAGATCACGGAGGGGAAGGAGGCGCTCCCCGACGAGGAGACGATCCTCTGGATCTTCCAGTGGAAAGGGGCTCCTCCGCAGGACGACGACTGACGGACCCGGCCTCGTCCCGGGTTGCGTCCGACACGTCCGGTGCGGCCGTCGCACCGGAGACTGCCGAGAGGCCGGAGCAGACCGATGGTGACCTACTACGCGTTCTACGCAATGGACAAGTCGAAGCCCCCGGCGAGGGGGATCATCGTGACTCACGGCGGGGTGGACGCGATGCTGTGGGACCACCGGCAGAAGGCGTGGGTGTACGACCCGACGACGGTGGCGTACGTGATGGATCACCACGACTACACGGACCGCACGGAGGAGATCAGCAGGGAGCAGGCCGAGGAGCTGACCCTGCAGATCACGAAGGGGATGGAGGCGCTTCCCGACGAGGAGACGATTCTCTGGATCTTCCAGTGGAAGGGCGTTCCGCCACAGGACGACGACTGACGTCGTCGTCCGAGTCCGAGTTGTCGGCGGAGATCGCGACGGAGCCGGAGACTGTTGATGATCAACTACTACCAGAGCTACGTGCGCGACAAGTCGGACGGCATGCAGAGGGGGATCTTCGTGATCCGGGCCAACAATCCAGCCGAAGCGATGCTCTGGGACTACGACCAGAAGGCCTGGGTCTTCGACCCGTGGTCGATAGCGGAGTTCACCTTCAAAGCGGAGAACATCGACAAGTACGACCTGATCAGCCGCGAGGAAGCGGAAGCCCTGATGCTGCAGATCACGAAGGGGACCGAGGCGCTCCCCGACGAGGAGACGATTCTCTGGATCTTCCAGTGGAAGGGCGCCCCGCCGCAGGACGACGACTGACGTCGCCGTCCGACGCCTCGGCGTCGCCCGAGCTGGCGACGGACTCGTCGACGGACCCGGCCGCGCCCGACGCGGCGCAGCGGCCGTCCGATCCCGGCTCGCCCGCGATCCCCGCGCAGCGCGAGGGTGACACCGATCCCGGCGCCGCCACACCCCCGGCGCAGCCTCCGGCCGGACCGCCGCCGGACCCGATGGGCCGCTTCTTCGCGCCGCCGCCGTCGGATCGCCCGGACGCGGAAGAGTTCGCGATGCTCGACGACGTCTACGAGCGCGCGCTGGAGGCGTCCGAGCGCATCCTCGGCGACCTGCGGCGGTTCACCGCCGCCGCGGAGCAGGCACTCGGCCTGCCCGAGGGGTCGCTGCCGCTGCGCGATCCGGAGCACAGGGCCAAGAGCCGGGAGTCGCTGGAGCGCAAGTACCTCGCCGAAGAGCGGCAGGGTGGCCCGGACCAGTACGCGGCCAGCGTCAACGACTCGGTGCGCTTCTCGATCCAACTGCCGGACGGTCCCGGCTACCTTCCGGCGCTCGACGCGGTGCTCGCGCAGCTGAAAGCGGCCCATTACGAGCTGGAAGGAAAGGTCAACAACTTCTGGAACGCCGGCAACCGCTTCTACGGGATGAACACCACGTTCCGGGCGCCCGACGGCACCCTGTTCGAGGTGCAGTTCCCGACGGAGCGGTCGTACCAGGTGTGGCACGCGACGCACGTCGAGTACGAGACGATGCGCGACGTCAAGGCCACGCCCGAGCAGCGAGTCCGGGCGCTGTTGCGCATGCTGGAGGTGAACCGCGCCGCCGGTATGATCGACGAGATCCCGCCGGGCGTGGCCGACCGCAGGCCCAAGGACGCGAGCCTGGCCAAGTGGATCGCGGACAACTCCGAAGTCTGGGCCGTCTTCGAGCGGCAGCTCGCTGCCGAGGGCCGCACCCCCGGTGACGTGATCGCCGAATACGATCTGACCCCTGCCGACTTCCCGATCACTCCCGAGGTCGCCGCCCGCCTGGAGGCCCAGAATGTTGCACTACAAAGCCATCTACCGGAAGGACATCGAGGACTTCCCGGACCAGGAGGCAGTGGGCCTGATCATCGCGGGCGAGGGATACCTGGAGTATCTGATCTGGGATCACCGGGCCCAGAGCTGGCGGTACGACCCGGAGACGGCGGGGTTCATCCTGGGCCGGGACACCTACGACTACCGGCGCAGGCCGATCGACCGGTCGGAGGCGGAGCAGATCGCGATGCTGATCACGAAGGGGACCGACCCGCTGCCGAGCGAGGAGGAGATCCTCGAGGTGTTCCGGGAGTCCCACCGCCGCCGAGCAGCGGGGACGTTGGACTAACCGACCCCGCCGGGCCGCCGCCGGAGCCGATGGGCGCCGTCTTCGAGCCGGAGCCCACGACACAGGACCTCACGGCCGAAGAGTTCGCCATGCTCGACGAGGTCTACGAGACCTCGCGGCAGCGGTCGGCCGAGATCATGGCCGACATCCAGACGGCGATGGCGGCCGTCAACGGCTCGCCCGAGCACTCGGGCGACGACCTGCACCTGCTCGCCGACACCGATGAGACGCGCTTCAAGAGCCGGGAGTCGCTGCAGCGCAAGTACCTGCTGGAGGGGCAGGCGCACGGGCACGAGCACTTCGCCGCGACCATCAACGACGCGGTGCGCTTCTCGGTCGTGATGCCCGGCGGCGACGCGTACCGGCCGGCGTTCGACGCGCTGGTCCGGCAGCTGGCGGACTTCGGCTACGAGCTCGACGGGCCGCCGAAGGACTTCTGGCGGCCGGGCAACCGCTTCTTCGGCACCAACGCCACGTTCCGGGCGGAGGACGGCACGTACTTCGAGGTGCAGTTCCCGACGCAGCTGTCCTTCGAGCTGTGGCAGCAGACGCACCACGACTACGAGGTGCTGCGCGACGACAGCCTGCCGGCCGAGCAGCGGCTGCGCGCCCTGCTGTCGATGATCGAGGCCAACCGCCGCGCCGGTATCATGGACGCGATCCCGGCGGGCATGGGTGGCGACGGGGCCAAGGACAACGGCCTGGCCAAGTTCCTCTCCGAGCAGCCGGAGGTGCTGGACGAGCTGCGTGCCCAGCTGGCGCAGGAGGGCCGGACCCCCGCCGACCTGATCGCCGAGTTCGACCTCGCCCCGGACGACTTCGCGGTCACCCCCAAGGTGGCCCCCAACCTGAGGGAAGAGGATGCTGCACTACTTCGCGCTCTACGTGAGGGACATCGAGTACCACCCGGACCAGGAGCCGACGGGTCTGATCGTCAAGGGCCCGGGGACCCGGGAGGCGCTGATGTACGACCACCGAGCGGGGGGCTGGCGGTATCGCCCGGACGCGGTCTCGGAGATCATGAACAGTCTGAGCTGGGACGACCGGCGACGTCCGGTGGACCGGGCGGCGGCCGAGCGGATCGCGCTGGCGATCTCGCAGGGGACGGGCCCGCTGCCGAGCGAGCCGCAGATCGAGGAGATCTTCGCGGAGTCGCACCGTCGCCGCGCCCAGGAGACGCAGCCCTAGCCGGCGACGCCGACCCGGCGTCCCCGGACGCCACCGGCACCCCGCCGATGCCGGGCAGCACGCCGCCCGGCCCGGTCGGCATGGACCCGGCCGACCCGAACCACCCGCAGTGGCCGTACCGGGCCGGGCTGCAGACCCGGCGCATGTCGCTGGAGCTGCAGCGGCGTCAGCAGGAGGCGGACGCGCTGGCGGCGGAGGCGGCCAAGCACCTCGCCGAGATGCACAAGTACCGGTCGTGGGCGGCGTTCTACTCCGAGCAGCAGCCCGACGCCGAGCAGGCGAAACTGTGCCAGGAGTGGGCCGACCGGCATCAGCAGTGGGCCAACGAGTTCGGCAAGGCGTCCAAGGCCGCGTACAACGGCACGTACACGGCCAACCAGGCGCAGACGGTGGACACCGACGCGGCCTGGGTCGCGGTCAACACCGACGACGGCGAGCTGCTGGTCGACGTGCCCGCCGCCGACGGGCGGCCCTACCTGTATCGGGGCGGCCTGCGCCCGCCGCTGCGGCAGCACCAGGACGACCTGGTCGCCGCGCTGCCGCGTACCCCCGGCGGTTTTCTGCAGATGAACCCGGACCCGCGGGTGGGCACCTGGTTCGGCCTGGCCAACGACGGCGGGCCGGAGCTGGACCCGAGCCGCGGCATCAACTGCGTCGACTGCATGATCTCCGCGTGGCGGACCTGGCGGGGCCGCCCGCAGGTCTCCGCGCCGCGCACCTTCGACGGGTACGCCGGAACGGACGTCAACGCGGTCACGGGCGGCGAGGTGGGCGGCATGGCCCGCGTCGCCGCAGCGGTCGGCGGGGTCTGGCAGACGGTGTTCCCGAACATGTCGCAGAGCCCGGCCGCGCAGGCCCAGCAGTGGTCCGACTGGGGCTTCGCGGCGATCACCCACGAGCTGAGCGAGGCCGGGCACGGTGCGGCGATGTTCATCGTCACCGAGTGGCAGGCCGGCACCTCGCACGCCTGGCTCGCGGTCAACCAGGACGGGACCATCCTGTTCCTGGACCCGCAGACCCGCCAGATCGCCGAGAACGTGTCGATGTACGGGCACACCGGCGACCCGTCGAACAACGGCAACGTCGTCGGCATGCGCGCGATGATGCTGGACGCGAACGGCGACCCGCGGCCCATGACCAGCCTCGCCCAGACCTCCTGGGGCAAGGCCGAACTGGCCCAGCAACAGCCCGCTCCGGAGCCGGACCCGCAGCCTGCTCCCGAGCCGCAACCCTCCCCGGACCCGCAGCCCGGCCCCGAACCCGACGACGCGCCAAACCCGGCGGGGGCGTTTCCGGAGCCGGGTGGGGTGTCCCCGGCGGGTGGGGACACCCCGCACGCCACCGGGTCCGACGACGGAGCGCCGGAGCGGTACGCCGAGATCCGGGCGTGGACGGACGCCGCCGAGCGGATCGCGGCGCACACCGGGCACCCGCCCGAGGTCATCGACCGGGCGTGGCGCAACATGTTCGTCGACCTGCACGACGTCGCCACAGGGCCGGGCAGACTGGAGCGCGGCGTCTACTTCACCGCATACCACGACAACGCCAATCCGTGGACCATGGCGTACGGCAACGAGCGGCGCACCGCCGAACAGCGGGAGTACTTCGCGCAGATGCTGGCGCACGAGTACATCGAGTCCCGGCTGCTCGAAGCGGGTGTCCAGTTCAACTCGGCCCGGCCCGAGTGCTGGCAGCCGCTGGGTGACGACGACTACCTCGAAGTGCTCGCGCCCGGCGTCCTCAACGCGCACTACCTCGCGCCGAAGTACTCTCAGCTCGGGCCGTTCGGGCACTACCCGGCCTACGGGCTACCCCTGCCCGAGGTGGACGTCCCCCTCGATCTGCAGAATCTTGACGAGGTGGTGGACGTGATCCTGGAGATGGTGAGGAACCGGTGATGGAGGCGGGTGCTCGCACCGAGCAGCTGATCGCACGGCTGCACGAGGTGACCTGGGAGGAGAGCCTCCAGCACAACGGGTCGCGGATCGCGCTGATGCTGGAGTATCTGCGCCGGTCCGCGCTGTGGGCGCAGGCACTGGACCAGACGCGGTATTGGCCGTTCTTCGACATCGCGGCCGCCGCCGACCCGGACGCTCGGCTCGACGAGGCATACCTGGACTCGGTGCTGGCCGGGCTCTCCGGGCGGGGTCTGCGCCCGCTCGACGAGCGGGTCATCCGGTACATGCTCAACTTCACCGTGCTGCCGGCGTGGCCGCGGGACCTGCCCGACCCGTTCGAGCCGCTGCTCGCGGTGTACGAGCGCGGTGGGTCTTTCGGCCGCGAGGCCGGCAGCATCCGGATCGGCGTCGGTGACGGCGTCCCGGCGCGGTCCGCGGAGAAGTACGCGCGGCGTGCGCCAGCGGATGATCTGAGTCCTGCGGCGCTGGACGTGCTGGACAGGACATGGGAGGAGCGTCGCGCCGAGATCGCGCGCCAGGTCCAGGCGGCCGACCGGCAGGGCTGACCCGGGGGCCGGAACGTCGTCGCGGAGGAGGGTGCCATGGATGGACGTGGATCGGATGGCGGTCGCCGATCGGCATGGGCAGCGAGCGCGGCGCGCACCGCGATGCGCCGGTCGGCACCATGCCGGAGACCTTGAGCAGCCGCGATGAGGGTGCAGGCGAGCACCGCACGGCTGGTCGGCCGGCTTGACGGCGTCGTGTGGGACGAGAGCCTCGACCACAACGGGTCGCGGATCAGGCTCATGCAGGAGTACCTGCGGCGCTCGGCACTGTGGGCCCGTGCGCTGGGCTGTACGGACCACTGGCCGTTCTTCGACATCGCCTCCTTCGTCGACCCTTCGGCCCGTGTCGACGAGCAGACGGCGCCGGCGGTGCGGCGACGGATGGGGGCGGGCGGGGCGCGCCCGCTGGACGCCGTGATCGTCCGATACATCCTGGATTTCAGCGTGCTGGAGTCGTGGCCGGACGGCCTGCCCGACCCGTTCGAGCCGCTGCTGCAGGTGTACGAGCGTGGCGGCCCGTTCGACCGCGAGGCCGGCCGGGTGTACATCGGATCGGCGGTGGGCATCCTGGAGGGAACCTGGGAGAAGTACATCGCCCGTCCGCCGCTCGGCGAACTTGGCCCGGCCGCGCTGGACGCGCTCGATGAGGCGTGGTCTGCTCGGCGGGAGCGTGCCCGCCTCGCCGGGCCCCAGCCTGGCGGCGACTGATGGTGAGGCGCAGCCGGACGGCGCGGATCGTGGATCGGCGAGCGGACCGGCTGAGGGCTCCGGCGCGTGCCGCCGCTCCGTCCGGGGTCGGCGTGCGGCGGCAACCGGGTGGCGGCCTATGATCATCGGTCTACATTGGACACGTTACCGGGATTGCGCCTGCCCGTGGCAGGGTGAAGCCCGGCCCGCGCTCGTCGCGGCCCGGATCGTGCAGGGGAAGGGACTCCGATGACCGTCACGGCGCAGGACGCGCAGCGAGTGGCCGAGCAGTTGGCGCGCGGGGCGGGCGGCTCGCACCGGCCGTACGTCGCGGAGTTCCCGGAGTGCTTCATCGTCTGGACGCTGCCCGACAGCGACGGCCCACCCGAACCCGGCGCGGGCGCGCGGCTGGTCATCGACCGGCAGGACGCGCGGGTCACCACGTACCCGTCGGTGCCGCTGGAGCACGTGCGCCGCCTGCACCGGCAGTATCGCGCCGAGCAGGAACCGGCGGCCCCGGTGACCGCCGATCCGCTGGCGGCGCTGCGACGGCTGGGCGGCGGCTCGGCCCCGGGTGTCACGGTGCGCCTGGTGCCCGGCGACGGCCTGCCGCGCGAGACGACTGGCGCCAAAGGCGACCAGGAACTCAATCACCACCCGCTGGTGGTCAAGTGGCTGGCGGTGCAGAGCCCGGGTTCGCTGGTACGCGGCACCCGGCGGCACGCCGAACTGATCGTGCTGTCCGACTGGCTGCACGAGCTGGAGCACGCGGCGGCCTCCCGTGGTGAGCCGGGCCTGACCATCGCTCAAGTGCGGGCCGCCGCGCAGCAGGTGCAGGAGCTGCGGCTCACTCTGGTCCGCGACCCGGGCGACCCGCTCGCGGGCACGCCCGCCGGACCGTGTGACACATGCCTGGCCGCCTGGATCCACTTCGGGCTGGCGCCCGCCTCCGCCGCGGTCGGGCCGGTCGAGCCGGTCGCGCCGCCGACGGGCATCCCCGGGCCGCTGGCGAACCTGTCCCCGGACGTCGCGGCGACGCTCGCCGCGGGCGGCTGGGACGTGCCGCTGAAGCTGGACGGCCGCGTCGTGTCCGCGACCGAGTGGGCCGAGCTGTCCGTGCGGGCGCTGGGGGAGTACGGCCACCCGCCGCTGGAGCCGCTGCGGGCGGCGATCGAGAAGTTCCCGTACCTGGTCTCGGTGCGCCGGGGACCGGGGGCGGCGCACTGGGTGCGCCCGTTCGAGCTGGGCGGCGACCTGGTCGGCGCGACGGCCGACTCGCTGGCCGACTTCGCCCGGGTGATCGGTGTCCAGCTCGCCCCGATCGGCGCGGAGCAGGCCGGCGACGCCATCATCGCCGTCGACGAGCGCAGCCGCGTCTGGGTCCTCGACCAGGCCGGCGAATGGTACGCAGGCCCCGACCTGGACACGGCTTTCGTGGTCCTCCTCCAGGGCCACCCCATGCCCCGCGTCCGCGACGACGGCACCCTCGAACCCCCCGCCTGACCCCTCGCGCGCATCGCCGGCCGCACGGTCCCGCGTTGATCATGAAGTTGTGGCAGCGACTCGCCGTCGAGCCGTGCCATAAGTTCATGATCAACGCGTGAATGGGGGCTACCAGGTGGCGTTGGGGCGGAGGCGGGGGGTGGAGCGGCCGATGAGGAGGGTTTGGACGGCGGATTCGAGGGTGGGGCCGAGGTACCAGGTGCCGGCGTGGTCGAGGGCGAAGACGCGGTGGTATTCGTCGACGGCGAGGATCGAGTGGAGGCCGCCGGCCTCGCCGCCGATCGGGAAGAGCCGGGCGCCGAGGCGTTCGGAGAGGTCGCCGAGGGTGTCGGCGGTCTGCTCGCGGGTCCACACGTCGAGGGTGAACGACTCCACGCGTTGAGCCGCGCCGCTCTGGCTCTGCAGCACCGGGTGGAACGGCGCGTACGGCTCCAGCAGGTCCACCAGGAACGGCAGCGCGGGCAGCCGGTGGCGTACGCCGGGCACGGCGATCGTGGCGGCCACCGCCTCGGCGGTGATCGCCCGCAGCGCCGCCCGCCCGGCCGCACCGCGCTGCGGCGGCTCGGGGCGGATCAGGTCGCGGGGCAGCTCACCGGGCATGCCGAGGCTCACCAGCGCGGTGCCGCAGGTGTGGCAGGACGCGGCGGGGGTGGGGTTGTCGGCCGGAGCGCCCTCGCGCAGCAGGTGCAGCCGCAGCGTGGCCCCGGCGAGCTGCTGTGCGGCCCAGGCCGGGTCGGTGTGCGCCGCGCCGCCGAGTTCGAACAGGGCCTTGGACACGACGATCAGGTCGGGGTGGCGGTGCGCGCCGCGGGTGCGGCTGCCGGGCGGGATCGCGGCGAGCGCGTGCGCGACGGCCGGGTGGTGCGCCGGCTCCGCGTCGGCGGTGTGCCCGAGCGCCTGGAACGTCCGTCCGGCCACCTCCAGCGTCGCCACCACCTGCGGCAGCGTGGGCGCGGGCAGGCCGGGGCTGAGCCGGGCCAGCTGCGCGGCGAGTGCCATGGCGCGCCGCTCCGCCTCCTCGGCCGACAGCCGGGGCGGTCCGAACGGGGAGGACGTCAGGGCGGCGTTCGGCGGCGGAGGTCCGGGCGTCAGCGAGTGCGGGTCGGCCGCCACGGAGAGCGCGGGCGGCAGCGGCGGCATCGGCGGCGGCATCGTGCTGACCGGCGAGGTCACGGCCCCGGGTGGCGGGGTGGGCAGCGGTGCGGCCGGATACACGGCCTGGGCGGTCGCGGCGGGGCCGGCGTACCGGCTCATCGCGACCTGCGGCGGCAGGCCCGGCACCACGGTCAGCGCGCCGGTCTCCCGATCGATGATCACAGTCTCGCCGCTGCCGGGCTCGGCCACCGGGCCGCCGGCCGGGGGCGGCGACCAGACGACCCAGCCGCCCGCGAACTCGGTGAGCCGCGGTTCGCACTCGTAGCCGCGGCGCAGGGTCTCGGCGACGGCCCAGTGCCGCGCGATCTCCTCCAGCCGTTCCTGTGAAATCATGGCGGCTCCCGCGTTCGGCGATCGGTCTGGACAACTTATCGCAGCAGGGCACGAAGGGAGGTATCCCGCCCATCCGTGCCCGGGCGCGGGCCCGGCCGCGCTGAGGGGACTACGGTTCGAACATGCTTTCCGACGACACTTCGCAGTACCAGGGCCCGATCGAGCCAGGCCGGCCGGCGTCGTCGGGTGGTGGCCGGGGCGGGGACGTGCTCTGGGCGCTCGCGCTGGCGGCCGTGATCGGCGTGCTGGGGCTGGGCCTGGGCCTGCTGTGGCACGCGCTCGCGCCGACCCTGCCGCTGCGCATCGTCGAGGAGGGCGCGGTCTACACCTCCCCGGAGCCGGAGCAGCTGGCCGCCGCGGAGGGCTGGTTCGTGCTGCTCGGCCTCGGCTTCGGCCTGCTGTGCGCGATCGCGGCCTGGGTGCTGCTGCCCGCCCGCCGGGGGCCGATCCAGCTCGCCGGGCTGCTGCTGGGCACCCTGATCGCGGGCTGGGCCGCCTGGTGGCTGGGCCACGACATCGGGCTGTCCGCCTACCAGGACCAGCTGAAGAACGCGCCGGTGGACACGATCGTGCACCGGCCGGTGGACCTGCGCGCGGTGAAGAAGCTGACCTTCTTCCCGTACGCGATCGGCGGCGCTCTGCTGATTCCGGCGCTCGCCGCGGTGGTCACCTACGCGCTGGCCGCGGCCTGGTCGCGGTTCCCCTCACTGCGCCGCCACGAGGACGAGCAGGAGTGGGCCGAGCACGACGACGATCAGTTCATCGCGGGCGCCGGGCCGAGCTGAGACAGCTGCGCCGGCACCGCCCGGACCTCGCGCAGCAGCGCGGTCTCCCGGGCCAGGATGGCCAGCTCCTGGCGCAGCCGGGACGCCGGATCCGGTGCGCTGAGCAGCTGCTGGCGGTCGCCGACGGTCAGCGATGCACTGGCCGCGACCAGGTTCGACAGCACCGTCGGGTCGTCGGGCAGCTGGTCGTCCGGCCCGCCGCGCAGCACCCCGAGGTATTCGCGGAACGCCGCCAGCACCCGGGGCGCGAGCTGGTCGGCCAGCTCGTCGGGGGCCGGGTCGGGCAGCCATTCCACCCCGACCACCGGGTACGGGTGGGGGCTGGGCACGAAGCCGGTGATGCGGAACCGGCGCGCGCCGACGGTGACGATGTCGAACTTGCCGTCGGGCAGCTCGGTGATCTGGCGCAGCTGCGCCACGCAGCCGACCTCGTGCACCACCACCTCGGAGGTGGCGATGCCGTCGTGCGGTGGGGGCATGACCTCCAGGCCGCGTTCGATCGCGACCACGCCGAACTCGCGCGGGGTGCCGTCCGGCAGCTCCATCAGGTTGCGCATCAGCGTGCGCCAGCGCTCCTCGAAGATGTGCAGTGGCAGCACCAGGCCCGGGAAGAGCACCGTGCCCAGCGGGAACAGCGGCAGCGTCCCGGTCATTGGGTGAGCCTAACGCCGCAGTGTGTCAGCGGGCACCGCCCGCCCGGTGTCGTCCGCAACGCAGCGGAGGATGACAACGATCAAGGCCGCGGTAGCCGGCGGCCATGACACTGCCCGCCCGCGGTAGCGGCCGCTCGGTGTCGTCCGCAACGCAGCGGAGGATGACAACGATTAAGGCCGCGGTAGCCGGCGGCCATGACACAGTGGTCCGGCTCACTGTCCCAGTGCCTGGGCGGGTGCGCCGGGGCGCGCGGGTGCGCCAGTAGACTTTGGGAGGTGTTGACCCGTATCGACCTGCGTGGACGTGACATCGATCCGCGCAACCTGCTGCCGCGTGCCCAGATCGACGTCAGCCAGGCGGTGGAGCAGATCCGCCCGCTGGTCGACGGGGTGCGCGAGCATGGCGTCGAGGCGGTCAAGGAAGCCACCCATCGGCTCGACGGGGTGGACCTGGCCGCGTTGCGGGTGCCGGCGGAAGCGATCAAGGAAGCCGAGCAGGCCCTCGAACCCGAGGTCCGGGCCGCCCTGCTGGAGGTGATCGCGCGCACCCGCAAGGTGCACGCCGACCAGCGCCGCCCCGACCACACCACCCAGGTCGTGCCCGGCGGCACGGTCACCGAGCGCTGGCTGCCGGTGTCCCGGGTCGGCCTCTACGTGCCCGGCGGCCTGGCCGTCTACCCGTCGACCGTGGTCATGAACGTGGTCCCCGCGCAGGCCGCGGGCGTGCCCAGCCTGGTGATCGTCAGCCCGCCGCAGAAGGCGACCGGGCTGCCCGACGCGCGGGTGCTGGCCGCCTGCGCGCTGCTCGGCGTCGACGAGGTGTACGGCGTCGGCGGGGCGCAGGCCGTGGCCATGCTCGCCTACGGCACGCGCGGCACCGCCGACCCGGAGCGGGAGCTGCCCGCGCACGACGACTGCGCGCCGGTCGACCTGATCACCGGCCCCGGCAACCTGTGGGTGACCGCCGCCAAGCGCCTGGTGCGCGGGGTGGTCGGCATCGACGCCGAGGCCGGGCCGACCGAGATCGCGATCCTGGCCGACGACACCGCCGACCCGGCGCACGTCGCCGCCGACCTGATCAGCCAGGCCGAGCACGACCCGATGGCGGCCAGCGTGCTGGTCACCGACTCGCCCGCGCTGGCCGACGCGGTCGACGCGGAGCTGGCGGTGCGGGTGGCCCGCACCAAGCACAGCGAGCGGGTCGCCACCGCGCTGGGCGGGCCGCAGTCGGCGACCGTGCTGGTCGGCGACCTGGCACAGGGCCTGCGGGTGGTGGACGCGTACGCCGCCGAGCACCTGGAGATCCAGACCCGCGACGCGCGCGAGTGGGCGATGCGGGTGCGCAACGCCGGGGCGATCTTCGTCGGGGCGTACGCGCCGGTGTCGCTGGGCGACTACTGCGCCGGCTCCAACCACGTGCTGCCCACGGCGGGCTGCGCCCGGCACAGCTCGGGCCTGTCCGTGCAGTCGTTCCTGCGCGGCATCCACGTCGTGGAGTACACGGCCGAGGCGCTGCGCGACGTCGCGCACCACGTGGTCGCCCTGGCCAACGCCGAGGACCTGCCCGCGCACGGCGAGGCCGTCACCGCGCGGTTCGAGAACGGGGGCGCGGCATGAGCGAGTGGGTGCAGGAGCTGCTGCGGGAGGATCTGCGCGGGCTCAGCGCGTACGGCGCGCCGCAGCTGGACGTGCCGGTGCGGCTGAACACCAACGAGAACTCGTACCCGCTGCCCGACGAGGTCGTGCGCGCGGTGAGCCGGGCGATCACCGGTGAGATCGCGGACCTGAACCGCTACCCCGACCGCGACGCCGTGAAGCTGCGCGCCGACCTGGCCGCCTACTGCGGGCACGGGCTCACCGCCGAGCAGTTGTGGGCCGCCAACGGCTCCAACGAGGTGCAGCAGCAGCTGTTCCAGGCGTTCGCCGGTCCGGGGCGCACCGCGCTGGGCTTCGGCCCGGCGTACTCGATGCATCCGCTGCTGGCCGTCGGCACCGCCACCACCTGGGTGGACGGCCGGCGCGACGGCGACTTCGGGCTGACCGTGGAGCACGCGGTGGCGCAGGTGCGGGCGCACCGGCCCGCGCTGACGCTGCTGTGCTCGCCGAACAACCCGACCGGCACCGCCCTGGACTTCGCCGTGATCGAGGCGGTGCTCGCCGAGACGGCCGGCCTGGTCGTGGTCGACGAGGCGTACGCCGAGTTCCGGCGGCCGGGCACGCCCAGCGCCCTGGAGCTGCTGGACCGGCACCCGCGGCTGGTCGTCAGCCGCACCATGAGCAAGGCGTTCGCCTTCGCCGGGGCGCGGGTCGGCTACCTGGCCGCGCACCCCGCCGTGATCGAGGCGGTGCAGCTGGTCCGCCTGCCGTACCACCTCTCGGCGCTCACCCAGGCCGCCGCCCGCGCCGCGCTGGCGCACGCGGACGTGCTGCTGGGCACCGTCGAGGCGATCAAGGCGCAGCGCGACCGCATCGTGGCGGACCTGCGCGCCGGCGGCTGGACCGTGGCCGACTCGGACGCGAACTTCGTTCTGTTCGGACGCTTCGCCGACCAGAAGGCGGCCTGGCAGACCCTGCTCGACCAGGGCGTGCTGGTCCGCGACGTGGGCCTGCCCGGCTGGCTGCGGGTCACCGCCGGGACCGAGGAAGAGACCTCCGCCTTCCTGGCGGCGATGAAGGAGTTGGCAGCATGAGGACCGGACGCGTCGAGCGGGTCACCAAGGAGACCAAGGTCCTCGTCGAGGTCGACCTCGACGGCACGGGCCGCGGCGACATCAGCACCGGCGTCGGCTTCTTCGACCACATGCTGAACCAGATCGCCCGGCACGGCGGCATCGACCTGACCGTGCGCACCGAGGGCGACCTGGAGATCGACGCGCACCACACCATGGAGGACACCGCGCTGGCGCTCGGCGAGGCGTTCGCGCAGGCGCTCGGCGACAAGGCGGGCATCCGCCGGTACGGCGACGCGGTGGTACCGATGGACGAGGTGCTGGTGCAGGCCGCCGTGGACCTGTCGGGGCGGCCGTACATGGTGCACGACGAGCCGGAGAACATCGCCGACTACATCAACCCGGGTAGCGGCCCCGTCTACCCGACCTCGATGACGCGGCACATCTTCGAGTCGTTCGCGCAGACGGCGCGCATCACGCTGCACGTGTCCGTGCTGCGGGCGTCGCGCCCGGGGCAGAAGCCCGACGCGCACCACGTCATCGAGGGCCAGTTCAAGGCGCTGGCCCGCGCGCTGCGTACCGCCGTGGAGATCGACCCGCGCAGCGCGGGCGTGGTCCCGAGCACGAAGGGCGTGCTGTGAACGCGCTGCCGAAGGTGACGGTGCTCGACTACGGGTCGGGCAACCTGCGCTCCGCGCAGCGCGCGCTGGAGGCGGCCGGTGCCGAGGTGGTGGTCACCGAGGACCTGGCCGCGGCCGTTCGGGCCGACGGCCTGGTCGTGCCCGGCGTGGGCGCGTTCGCCGCGTGCATGGCGGGCATCGAGGCCGCGCAGGCCGGGCCGGTGATCGCCGACCGGGTCATGGCCGGGCGGCCCGTGCTGGGCATCTGCGTCGGCGCGCAGATCATGTTCGACTCCGGCGATGAGCACGGCGTGGTCACCAAGGGCCTGGGCCTGCTGCCCGGCGCGGTGACCCGGCTGGCCGCCCGCCGGGTGCCGCACATGGGCTGGAACCTGCTCGACGCCCCGGCCGGTTCGACGCTGTTCAGCGGTGTCGACGCGGACGCGCGCTGCTACTTCGTGCACTCGTACGCCGCGCCGCCCAACGCCGAGCTGGACGCGGTCGCGCTGGTCACCACGTCGACCCACGAGCACGCGACGTTCGTCGCCGCCGCGGAGCGGGGGCCGCTGTCGGTCGCCCAGTTCCACCCGGAGAAGTCCGGGGCGGTCGGCGCACGGGTGCTGCGGAACTGGATCGCCACGCTGTGAGCCCACTCGTTAGGCTCGCCGCGACGTTGCGGCGGGACCGGGGTGGAGACGACAGATGAGCAAGGAACGCAAGCTGCGCCGTGAGGCCCGTGAGGCGGCCGCACGGCAGGCCGTCGCGGCCGAGGAGCGCCGGGCGGCCCGCCGCCTGGCGCGGCGCGCCTTCTGGCGCCGGATCAGCCTGTATGAACTGCGCATACGCCGTACCGGCCGGTTGTCGGCGCGGCGCAGCGCGGCCGAGCGGGCCGGGGTCGCCATCGTGGTGGCCCTCGCCCTGTTCGTGATCTGGACGCTGGTGCCGTCGACGGCGCTGGCGGTGGCGCTGTCACTGCTGCTGGCGCTGACCCTGCCCGTGTTCGTGATCGTCGCTTTCGATCGAAGGAGTTCCTGATGGCCCTGGATCTGCTGCCCGCCGTGGACGTCGTCAACGGCCAGGCGGTGCGCCTGGAGCAGGGCGCCGCCGGCAGCGAGACGTCGTACGGCGCCCCGCTGGCCGCCGCGCTGGACTTCCAGGCGGCCGGGGCGCAGTGGATCCATGTCGTGGACCTCGACGCCGCCTTCGGCCGGGGTTCCAACGCGGAACTGCTCGCCGAGCTGGTCGGCCGGGTCGACATCAAGGTCGAGCTGTCCGGCGGCATCCGCGACGACGAGTCGCTGGCCGCGGCGCTGGCCACCGGCGCGGCCCGGGTCAACATCGGCACCGCGGCGCTGGAGGACCCGCAGTGGTGCGACCGGGTCGTGGGTGAGTACGGCGACCGGGTCGCGATCGGCCTCGACGTACGTGGGCGGGTGCTGTCCTCGCGCGGCTGGACCCGCGACGCCGGTGACCTGTACGAGGTGCTGGAGCGCCTCGACAAGGCCGGCTGCGCCCGGTACGTGGTCACCGACATCCTCAAGGACGGCATGCTCCAGGGGCCGAATCTGCAGCTGTACCGCGACATCTGCGCCGCGACGTCGGCTCCGGTGATCGCGTCCGGCGGGGTGTCCACGCTCGACGACCTGCGCGCTCTGGCGACGCTGGAGCCGATCGGCGTCGAAGGCGTCATCACGGGCAAAGCCGTCTACTCGGGCGCGTTCACCATCCCGGAGGCCCTCACCGCCCTGGGCGCCTGACGCCGCCTGCCGCGCCGCGCCGCGCCGCGCCGCGCCGCGCCGCGCCGCAACTCTTAACGAGTTGCGGCATCGGGCCGGCCCGGTAGGCGCGACTCGTTAAGAGTTGCGCCACGGGGGGAGGCGGGTCAGGCGCGGGCCGTGGTGCGGGTGGACCAGGCGGTGGTGATCGCGTCGAGCACGGCTTTGAGGGCGGGGCGCTGGTGGTGGGCGGTGCGCCAGGTGACGCTGACGCGGCGGGTGGGGACCGGGTCGACGGGGACCACGACGGTGCCGGGGGCGGTGGTGAGGCGGGCCAGGCGGGGAAGTAGGGCGACGCCGAGGCCCGCGGCGACCAGGGCCTGCTGGGTCTCGAACTCGCCGACCAGGTACGCGGGGCGCAGGCCGGGTAGGGCGCGGACCAGCCAGTCGTGGCAGATGGTGCCCTCCGGTGAGGCGATCCAGCGCTCGTTGGCGGCCCGGTCCAGCGGGCCCGGCCCGGCGGTGGCGAGCGCGTGGTCGGCGGGCACGACCAGGTCGGCGGTGTCCTCGCCGAGCACGGTCGAGGAGACGCCGGGCGGCAGGTGCAGGCGCACCTCGCGCCAGTCGTCGATCACGGCGACGTCGACGCGGCCGCGGTCGAGGGACTGGAGCGCCTCGTACGGGTTGGTCTCCACGACGCGGGGGCGCAGGCGCGGATACAACCTGTTCAATGCGGTCAGGGCGGGTGGCAGCAGGCCGCGGCAGGCGGTGGCGAAGCAGGCGACGGTGACCTCGCCGGCGACCTCGCCCCGGTAGGCGTCGAGCGCGGCCGAGGCGGTGTCGGCGGCCGCGAGCACCAGCGCGGCGTGCTCGGCCAGCAACCGCCCCGCGTCGGACAGGCGCAGCCCGCGGCCGTCCTTGTGGCAGAGCACCGCGCCGGTCTCCCGTTCCAGCTTGGCGAGCTGCTGCGACACCGCGGACGGGGTGCAGTGCAGGGCGGCGGCCGCGGCGTGCACGGTGCCGTGGCGGGAGAGCGCGTCGATGGCGCGCAGGCGGCCGAGATCGAGCATGTAGCGATTCTAAACGAATACTGAAGAACTATTCGCTGGTGCTGCACGGTTCTCCGGGCCGAGACTCGGTTCATGAGACCGAGGGACATCCTGCTGGCCGTCGCCGTCGCCGCCGCGTGGGGCTGCAACTTCGTCGCGATCGAGGTCGGGCTGGATCGGATGCCGCCGCTGCTGTTCGGCGCGCTGCGGTTCGCGCTGGCCGCGTTCCCGGCGGTGCTGCTCATCGGCGGTCCGCGTACGCCCTGGCGGTGGGTCCTCGGCATCGGCCTGGTGCTGGGCGTGGTCAAGTTCTCGCTGCTGTTCGCGGGGATGGCCGCCGGGCTGCCGGCCGGATTGTCCTCGCTGCTGCTGCAGAGCCAGGCGATCTTCACCACCGTCTTCGCGGTCGCGCTGCTGCGGGAGCGGCCGGGCGTGCGCCAGTGGGCCGGGCTCGGGGTGGCCGTGGCGGGCGTCGGGCTGGTCGCCTCCCGACTCGGGTCCGACCGGCCCGTGGAGGGCTTCGTGCTGGTGCTGGCCGCCGCCGTGGCGTGGAGCGTCTCCAACGTCATGATGCGGCGGGCCGCCCCGCCCGACATGCTGCGCTTCATGGTCTGGGTGTCTGCGGTGGCCACGCTGCCGCTGTTCGCGCTGTCGCTGCTGTTCGAGGGTCCCGACCGCGTCGGCGCGGCACTGTCCGGGCTGGACCTGTCGGGGCTCGGGGCGCTGGCCTACATCGCGGGGATCTCCACGCTGGCCGGGTTCGCCGGCTGGGGCGTGCTGATCAAGCAGTACGGCGCGGCGACGGTGGCCCCGTTCTCGATGCTCGTCCCGTTCTTCGGGATGAGTTCGGCGGCCCTGTTCCTGGGCGAGCCGCTGCGGGCGGGCGATGTGATCGCCGGGGCGCTGGTGATCGGGGGAGTGCTGCTCGGGGCGAGCGGCGGCGGCAGGGTCGCGGCCCCGGACGGCACGGACCGGCGCCCCGGACCGTCCCACGAGCCGGACCAGCGGCTCGTCGTGGCGGGCCGGCAGGTAGCGTCGAGCGCATGAGTGTCGCGGTGCGGGTCATCCCCTGTCTGGACGTGGACGCCGGACGGGTGGTGAAGGGGGTCAACTTCGTCGACCTGCGCGACGCCGGTGACCCGGTGGAGCTGGCGTCGGCGTACGACGCGGCGGGCGCCGACGAGATCACCTTCCTCGACGTGTCCGCCTCCTTCGAGGGCCGCGGCACGATGCTGGAGGTGGTCCGGCGCACCGCCGAGACCGTCTTCATCCCGCTGACCGTGGGCGGGGGCGTGCGTTCGGTCGAGGACGTGGACGTGCTGCTGCGCGCGGGCGCGGACAAGGTCGGCGTCAACACCGCCGCGATCCACCGGCCCGAACTGATCACCGAGATCGCCCGGCGCTTCGGCAGCCAGGTGCTGGTGCTGTCGCTGGACGTGCGGCGGCTCAAGGACGGCGCCGGGTTCGAGGTGACCACGCACGGCGGGCGCAAGTCGGCCGGGCTGGACGCGATCGAGTGGGCCCGCCGGGTCGCCGACCTGGGCGCGGGCGAGATCCTGCTGAACTCCATGGACGCCGACGGCACCAAGGAGGGCTTCGACCTCGAACTGATCAAGGAGGTCCGGGCCGTGGTCGACATCCCGGTGATCGCCTCCGGCGGCGCGGGCAAGGCCGCCCACTTCCCGCCGGCCGTGGACGCCGGGGCCGACGCGGTGCTCGCCGCCAGCGTGTTCCACTTCGGCGACGTCACGATCGGCGAGGTCAAGACGGCCCTGCGCGGAGCCGGCCACCCGGTCCGCTGACTTACGCGGACGCGCCGTGCGGACTGCACCGTCAGGCCTGGCTGGCCGCAGCTCACGCGGCATCCGGTGTTAACAAGGGCACCTTCTATAACGCGGAGCGTGCTGCGCTGCTGCTCGGCTCGCTGACGCGAGCCGACGAAGGTGCCCTTCCTAGGTCCGGTCAGCGGCGGAGGTAGCTGAGCAGGCGGAGGATCTGCCAGTAGAGGAAGATCAGGCCGACCAGCATGCCGAAGGCCAGGTACCAGCCGAAGCGGGGTGGCAGGCCGGCGGCGACGGCGCGTTCGACCTGGTCGAAGTCGATGACGAAGGTCAGCGCGCCGACGACCACGCAGAGCACGGCGAACAGCACGCCCAGGGTGCCCGCGCGGTAGATCGGCAGGCTGTGGCCGAAGAAGCGCAGGGCCAGGTCGACCAGGCTGAGCAGCACGATGCCGAGCAGCGCGCCGGTGACGACCTGGGTGAAGCGTTTGGTGGCGCGCAGGATGCGGGCGCTGTACAGCGCGGCCATGGCCAGGAAGACGCCGAACGTGCCGATGACGGCCTGCACGACGATGCCGGGGAACTGCTGCTCCAGTTCCCGGCTGACCACGCCCAGGAAGACGCCCTGCAGTACGGCGTACCCGCCGATCACGAACGGGTTGGTGATCCGCTTGAAGACGATCACCAGGGCGAGCGCCAGCCCGGCCAGGCTCGAGCCGAGCACGGCCAGCCCGGTCCAGGCGGGGGTCTGCAGCAGGTTCCAGGACGCGGCGGCGGCCGCCGCCGTGACGGCGACGAGCACCAGTGTGCGCCCGCACACGCCGTCCAGGGTGAGCCGCTGCCGCTGGTCGAGGACGACCGGCGCTTCGATCGGACGGGTGAGCACGGGATTGGAGCTCTGCATCACCACGGACGTCCTCCGCTGACGACGTTACGGCACTCTCAACCGGACATTAGCTGTCTAAATGCTCCCAGGCTGTGTGTTCACTGAGATATCTCTGAAATCCGAATGAGTCTCCCAAATCGGGCGGGTTCGGATTACGGTCAGGTTATGCGGGTTGCGCGACCACGGTCGCGCCCCATCGGACGGATGTACCGCCGCTCCGCGGTCGCTGGAAGGGAAGTCCACGGCCATGATCCGCTGGATGGTCAGCACCAGTCTCAAGTTCCGCCTCCTGATCCTGCCGCTCGCGGCGGCGCTGCTGATCCTGGGCGCGGTACGGCTCAAGAGCGCGCCGGTGGACGTGCTGCCCGAGTTCAGCGCCCCGCGGGTGGAGGTGCAGACCGAGGCGCTCGGCCTGTCCGCCGAGGAGGTCGAGCAGCTGATCACCGTGCCGCTGGAGTCCGATCTGCTCAACGGCGTCGCCTGGCTGGACCACATCAACTCCGAGTCGGTCCCCGGGCTCTCCTCAGTGGAACTGATCTTCGAACCGGGCACCGACGTGTACCGGGCCCGCCAGATGGTCCAGGAGCGGCTGACCCAGGCCGGCGCGCTGCCCAACGTGTCCAGCCCGCCGGTGATGCTGCAGCCGCTGTCGTCCACCAACCGCGTCATGATGGTCGGCCTGACCTCGAAGGACGTTCCGCTCACCGAGATGTCGGTGCTGGCCCGCTGGGTGATCAAGCCGCGCCTGATCGGCGTGCCGGGCGTGGCCAACGTGGCCGTCTGGGGCAACCGTGAGCGGCAGCTGCAGGTGCAGGTCGACCCGGCGAAGCTGCAGCAGAACGACGTGACGCTCAACCAGGTCATCTCCACCGCCGGCAACGCGCTGTGGGTCTCCCCGCTGACCTTCCTGGAGGCGTCGACCCCGGGCACCGGCGGCTTCATCGACACCCCGAACCAGCGGCTGGGCATCCAGCACGTGCTGCCCATCCGCACCCCGCAGGACCTGGCCCAGGTCACCCTGGAGAGCCAGGAGGGCGACAAGCGGCTGCGCCTGGGCGACGTGGCCACGGTGGTCGAGGACCACCAGCCGCTGATCGGCGACGCGCTGGTGGAGAGCGGCCCCGGCCTCATGCTCGTGATCGAGAAGCTGCCCGGCGCGAACACCGTGCAGGTGACCAAGGACGTGCAGGCGGCGCTGAGCGCGATGAAGCCCGGCCTGACCGGCATCGAGATGAACACGAACGTGTACCAGCCGGCCGCCTTCATCGACCGGGCGCTGGACAGCTCCGCCCTGGTCGCGCTGCTCGGCCTGCTGCTGCTCGCGCTGGTGCTGGCGCTGTGCTTCTGGGAGTGGCGCACCGCGCTCACCGCGTTCTTGGCGGTCGTGGTGTCGGTGGCGCTGGCCTGGGTGGTGCTGAGCTTCGCCGGGTACGGGCTGAACCTGATGCTGCTGGCGGGCATCGTGCTCGGGGTGGTCTTCGCGATCGCCGACGCGGTCGGCGACGTCCGGCACATCGCGGGCCGGCTGCGCGAGCGGCGGCTGTCGGGCAGTGAGGAGCCGGTCGGCCGGGCCATTTTCAACGCGGCGCTGGAGGTGCGCAAGCCGACGGCGTACGCCACCGTCATCGCGCTGGTCGCGGCCGCACCGGTGCTGCTGCTACCGGAGCTCACCGGGCTGTTCTTCCGCCCGCTGGCGCTCGGCTTCGTCGCCGTCGTGCTCGCCTCGACGGTGGTGGCGCTGACCTTCATCCCGGCCATGTCGCTGGTGCTGCTGCGCAACACCGCCCTGGAACGGCACTCCTCGCCGCTGCTGCGCCGGGCGCAGGGCTGGTACCCGCGGTCGCTGTCGCCGGTGCTGCGCACACCCGCCATCGCGTACGGGCTGGCCGGGCTGGTCGCCCTCGGCGGTGTGCTGGCCCTGTTCCAGCCGCTGGCCCAGAGCGTGATGCCGTCGCTGCGCGAGCGCAGCCTGCTGGTGCACTGGGACACCACACCCGGCACCTCCGGCATCGAGATGACCCGGATCACCGAGAAGGTGAGCAAGGACCTGCAGGCGCTGCCCGGGGTGCAGGCCGTCGGCGCGCACCTGGGCCGGGCCATCACCTCCGACCAGGTGGTGAACGTCAACTCCGGCGAGCTGTGGGTCAACATCGACCCGGCCGCCGACTACGGCGCCACCCGCGCCGCCATCGCCTCGCTCGTGAAGAGCTACCCGGGTCTGGACACCGACGTGCTGACCTACCCGGAGGAGCGGATCACCCAACTGCTCGGCGGCGACGAGGAAGCCGTGGTGGTGCGGGTGTACGGCCAGGACCTCGACGTGCTGCGCAGCAAGGCGGCCGAGGTGCAGCAGATGCTGGGCACCGTCGACGGCGTGGTCAACCCGGCCGCCGACCTGCCGGTGGAGGAGCCGACGGTGCGGGTCAAGGTGGACCTGGCCAAGGCGCAGCAGGCCGGCATCAAGCCCGGTGACGTACGCCGGGCCGCCGCCGCGATGCTGTCCGGCATCCAGGTCGGCAACCTGTTCGAGGACCAGAAGGTCTTCGAGGTCGTGGTCTGGGGCGCGCCGACCGTGCGCAACAGCCTGACCAGCATCCAGGACCTCAAGATCAATACCCCGGCGGGGCAGCAGATCCGGCTCGGCGACGTCGCCGACGTGTCGATCGCGCCCAGCCCGACCGTCATCGAGCGCGACTCGGTGTTCCGGTACGTCGACGTGAGCGCCGACATCAAGGGCCGCGACTACCGGGCCGTGGTCGGCGACGTCGAGTCCAAGCTGGGCGCCATCCCGTTCCCGCTGGAGCACCACGCGGAGCTGCTCGGCGCGTACGAGCACCAGCAGGAGAACCAGAACCGGCTGCTGCTGGTCGGGCTCGCGGCGCTGATCGGGATCTTCCTGCTGATGCAGGCGGCGATCGGCAGCTGGAAGCTCACCGCGCTGGCGTTCCTGACGCTGCCGGTGGCCATGGCCGGCGGCCTGATCGCCGGGTTGATCACCGGCCTGTCGGCGATCACGACCCTGACCGCGCTGGTCGCCGTGGCCGCGATCACGGCCCGGTTCGTGCTCCAGATGGTCGGCCACATGCAGGCCCTCGAACGCCGGGGCGCGGAACCGTTCGGCTCCGGCCTGGTCACCCGGGCGGCCCGGGAGCAGGCCGGTTCGATCCTGGTCACCGCGGTGGGCACGGCCGCGCTGCTGCTGCCCCTGCTGCTGCTCGGCGGCCGGGCGGGCATGGAGCTGCTGCAGCCGATCGCGCTGGTCCTGCTCGGCGGCCTGACGGTGGCCGTGCTGCTCGCCCTCTTCGCCGTCCCCGCGCTGTACCTGCGCTTCGGGGCCGGCTCACAGCGCGAGGACCTCGCGCTCTACACCGAACCACGGTTGGGGTGACACGACGATGAAGCACCATTTCGGCGAGAGGCTCGACCGGTGGACGGTCGGCGGCCTGCTGGTCGGCCTGCTGGTCGTCGGGGCGCTGGGCGTCGCCGCGGCCAAGGGGGTGCCGACGAGCACCTCGACGCCGCCCAAGCCGGCCAAGGTCGAGTCGATCGAAGGCAGCAAGGTCAAGAAGGTCACGCTAACGGAGGAGGGCGTGGGCCGGCTCGGCCTGACCGCGGTGCCGCTGACCGAGGCGGCGGGGGTCAAGACCATCCCGTACTCCGCGCTGATCTACCTGCCGGACGGCACCACGTGGACGTACGTCGAGACCGCGCCGCTCAGCTTCCAGCGGGAGCCGATCACCGTCACCAAGATCGAGGGTGACCAGGTGCGGCTGTCCCAGGGACCGGCGGCGGGGGCCAAGGTGGTGTCCGTCGGCGCGGCCGAGCTCTACGGCGCCGAGACCGGCATCGGCAAGTGACGGAGGCGGCACGGCCATGATGCGGTGGATCGTCGGATCGAGCCTGAAGTTCCGGGCCCTGGTGGTCGCGATCGCCTGCGGCATGATGTTCTTCGGCGTCGGCCAGCTGCGCGACATGCCGGTCGACGTGTTTCCGGAGTTCGCCCCGCCACGCGTCGAGGTGCAGACCCCGAGCCTGGGCCTGTCCGCCGCGGAGGTGGAGGCGCTGGTCACGGTGCCGCTGGAGCAGGCGCTCAACGGCGTGGAGGGCCTGGCCGACATCAGGTCCAAGTCGGTGTCGCAGCTGTCGTCGATCGTGCTCATCTTCAAGCCGGGCACCGACCTGCTCAAGGCCCGCCAGCTGGTGTCCGAGCGGCTCAACGAGGCCTCGGCGATGCTGCCGACCTGGGCCAGCCCGCCGGTCATGCTGCAGCCGCTGTCGTCGACCAGCCGGGTCATGAAGATCGGGCTGTCCTCGGACACCCGGTCCGTGATGGAGATGTCGATGGTCTCCTACTGGACCATCCGCAACCGGCTGCTGCGCGTGCCCGGCGTGGCCAACGTCGCCATCTGGGGCGAGCGGCTGCAGATGATGCAGGTGCAGGCCGACCCGGCCCGGATGAAGGCGCACGACGTGTCGCTGGACGAGGTCATGGAGGTCACCGCCGACGCGCTCGACGCGGGCCTGCTGCGCTACTCCGACGGCGCGGTGATCGGCACCGGCGGCTACCTGGAGACACCGAATCAGCGCATGGCGATCCAGCACGTGCTGCCGATCGTGACGCCGGCCGACCTGGCACAGGTCCCGGTGGCCGAGCGTGACGGCAAGAAGGTGCTGCTGGCCGACGTCGCCACGGTCAAGGAGGACCACCAGCCGATGATCGGCGACGCGGTGATCAACGGCGGGCCGGGCCTCATGCTCATCGTCGAGAAGCTGCCCTGGGGCAACACGCTGGAGGTGACCGAGGGCGTCGAGGCGGCGATGAAGGAGCTCGCGCCGGGCCTGACCGGGATCAACGTGGACACGACGATCTTCCGGCCGGCCACCTTCGTGGAGACCGCCATCCACAACCTGGGCCGGGCGCTGCTGCTGGGCTGCCTGCTGGTGGTGCTGGTGCTGGCGCTGTTCCTGTTCGAGTGGCGCACCGCGCTGATCAGCGTGGTCGCCATCCCGCTGTCGCTGGTGGGCGCGGGGCTGGTGCTGCACGCCTTCGGGTACGGCATCAACACCATGATCCTGGCGGGGCTGGTGATCGCCGTCGGCGTGGTGGTGGACGACGCCATCATCGACATCGAGAACATAGTCAGACGGCTGCGCCAGGCCCGGCGGGCCGGTGCGGACGACTCCGTGCCGACGACCGCCCGGCTGATCCTCGACGCCTCGCTGGAGGTCCGGGGCCCGATCGTCTACGCCACGCTGATCATCATCGCGTCGGCCGTGCCGATCTTCTTCCTGGAGGGCCTGACCGGCGCGTTCTTCCGGCCGCTGGCCCTGGCGTACATGCTGGCCGTGCTGGTGTCCATGGTGGTCGCGCTGACGGTCACCCCGGCCCTGGCGCTGATCCTGCTGCGCAAGGCGCCGCTGGAGCGGCGGGAGTCGCCGCTGGTGCGCTGGCTGCAGAAGGGTTACCAGGCGGCGCTGAGCCGCGTCACCCAGCGGCCGGTGCGGGCGTACGCCCTGGTCGCGGTCATGACGCTGGCGGGCATCGTGGTGCTGCCGGGCCTCGGCCAGGCGCTGCTGCCCTCCTTCAAGGAGCGCGACTTCCTGATGCACTGGGTCACCGAGCCGGGCGCGTCGCACCCGGAGGAGGTGCGCATCACCGAGCAGGCCAGCAAGGACCTGATGGCCATTCCGGGGGTGCGCAACTTCGGCGCGCACATCGGCCAGGCGCTCATCGCCGACGAGGTGGTCGGGGTCAACTTCGGCGAGAACTGGATCAGCATCGACCCGGACGCCGACTACGACGAGACCCACAAGAAGATCGAAGACGTCGTGAACAGCTACCCGGGTCTGGTCCGCGACGTGCAGACCTACCTCAAGGAGCGCATCCGCGAGGTGCTCACCGGCTCCGGCGACGCGATCGTGGTGCGCATCTACGGCGAGGACCTCCAGGTCATGCGCGAGCAGGCTGACAAGGTCCTCACCGTGCTGTCCGGCATCGACGGCGTGGTCGACGAGCACATCTCGTTGCAGAAGCAGGTGCCGCAGATCGAGGTCGAGGTCGATCTCGCCAAGGCGCAGCAGCTCGGTATCAAGCCCGGTGACGTGCGCCGCGCGGCGGCCACGCTGATGGCGGGCGAGGAGGTCGGCGACGTCTTCCGCGACGGCAAGGCCTACGACGTGCAGGTCTGGAGCACGCCGGAGACGCGGTCCAGCGTCACCGCGATCCGGCAGCTGCCGATCGACGTGCCCGCCGGCGGCACGGTGCCGCTGAGCGAGGTGGCCGACGTGCGCATCGCGTCGACGCCGAACCAGATCGAGCACGACGGCACCCTGCGCAAGATCGACGTCGACGCCAACGTGAAGGGCCGCGACCTGGGCTCAGTCGTGAGCGAGCTGGAAGACAAGATGCAGACGGTCGACTTCCCGCGCGGCCACTATGCCCAGATCCTGGGCGAATACGCAGAGCGCCAGGCCGCCGACCGGCGGCTGCTGGTCTACGCCGGGCTCGCCGCGGTCGCCATCTTCTTCCTGCTGCAGGCGTCGTACGGCAGCTGGCGGCTGGCCGCGCTGTCCTTCCTCACCCTGCCCGCGGCCCTGGTCGGCGGCGTGCTGGCGGCGTTCCTGACCGGCCGGGTGATCTCACTCGGCTCACTGGTGGGCTTCTTCACGGTGCTTGGCATCGCCGCCCGCAACGGCATCCTGATGATCAATCACTTCCAGCACCTGGAACGCGAGGAGGGCGAGCCGTTCGGGCTGGAGCTGGTGCTGCGCGGCGCGCGCGAGCGGCTGTCGCCGATCCTGATGACCACCCTGGCCACCGCGCTGGCGCTGGTGCCGCTGGTGGTGCTGGGCAACCTGCCCGGCCACGAGATCGAGTACCCGATGGCCGTGGTGATCCTCGGCGGCCTGGTCACCTCGACCCTGCTGAACCTGTTCGTGCTGCCCGCGCTGTACCTGAAGTTCGGCCGGGGCCGCCGCGACGACGCGCTGGACGAAGGGCCGACGCCGCCCACCGAACCGTCCGGCCCGCGGCACGCCGCCGCCCCGCCGCCCGCCGGACCCTCGCCGACCATGGCGATGAGCCGCAGGCCCGCCGGCGGGCGGCTGCGCACGATCCGGGTGAGGCTGCGCGTTGCCTGATCAGCGGGTGCGGGGCTGGCTGGCCTTCGGGGCGGCGGCGACGCTGGTCGGCCTGTGGGTGCTCGCCGGCATCACCGACGACGTGGTCGCGCACGAGGAGCTGAGCAGTGGAGATCCGCCGGTCGCGAGTTGGCTGGCGGATCACCGCACGCCCTGGCTGACTCGCTGCATGCAGGCGGTCACCTGGCTGGGCAGCGGCTGGGTCACCGTGCCGCTGCTCGTGCTGGCGGCGCTGCTGCTGCCGCTGTGGCGGGACCGGCGGCGCACCGTGGCGCTGGTGCTGGCGGTGTCGGTGGGCAGCGCGTTGCTGGCCACCGCGGGCAAGCTGCTCACCGTGCGGCCGCGGCCCGTCGTCGGCGAGGTGCTGACCACGGCCACGGGTTATGCCTTCCCCTCCGGTCACAGCGCGCAGGCCGCGGCCGCGTACGGCATGCTCGCGCTGCTGGTCAGCCTGCGCGTCGGCCGTGCGGCGAAACCGCTGGTGTGGCTGGCGGTCACGGTCGTGGCGCTGCTGGTCGGCTTCTCCCGGCTGTATCTCGGCGTGCACTGGCTCACCGATGTGCTGGCCGGCTACGCCCTGGGCGCGTGCTGGCTCGCCACGGTGGTCGCCGCGGCGATGCTGCACGACCGGATACGTCCTGTCTCGCGCCCTCGGATGAACGTCTGACCTGGACTGATTCGGCCTCATCGGGGCTCGCGGTGTGCCAGGGTGCTTACGGGGACGGTGCTGCCTGAACTCGCGGCGGACATCGTCGGGCAGCCCTGCGGCGTCGTCACGCGCCGCCGGGACGGTGTGCCGGTGCCGTCCGCACCGGCCGGCGACGGTGTCGCGCGACTAAGGAGATCGACATGGACCAGCTCAAGTCCCATGCGGAAACGCGGACGACCGCCACCGCGCCGCCTGGCGCCGAGCGCCCCGTCCGGGCCACCCGGCGCTGGCTGGCCGAACGCGACCGGCTGGAGGCGGCGATCGCCGAGACGGGCGTCGACTTCGACCAGCCCCGCTCCATCTACTGGAACGCCGCCTGCGGGGTGGAGGCCGGGGCCGACTTCGCCGCGATCCGCGCCCGGGTGCGCCGGTACGCCGACTTCGCGCCCACCTTCGAGGCGGTCGCCCGCCGCCGCGAGGCGCGCGCCGAGGCCGCCGCCGACGACGGGCACCAGATCACCGCGCGCGACAACTACTACATGGCGGCCGTGCACTGGGGCGCCGCGCAGTGGCCGATCCACAGCGACGACGAGGTCAACCGCTTCTACCACCGGCGCAAGCGGGCCTGCTTCGCGCACTACGCCGAGCTGGCCGACCACCGCATCGAGGCGGTGAGCATCCCGTTCGCGGGCGGAGCGCTGCCGGCCTGGTTCCACCTGCCGCCCGGTTACCACGGCGGGCGGGTGCCGGTGGTGATCGCGGTGCCCGGCATGGACAGTTTCAAGGAGGCCACCGTCGCGCTGCACGGCGACCGCTTCCTGACCCGCGGCTTCGCCGTGCTGGCGATCGAGGGGCCGGGGCAGTACGAGGCCGCGATGATGGGCATCCACACGACCGTGCCCGCGTGGGCGCGCACCGGCACCGCGTGCGTGGACTGGCTGTCCCGGCGCGAGGAGGTCGACGCGTCGCGGATCGTGCTCAGCGGCATCAGCTTCGGCTCGTTCGCCGGGACCATCGCGGCGGCGCACGAGCCCCGGATCAAGGCCTGCGCGGTGATGAACACCTGCCACCAGCCGGGCTGGTCGGCGGCGTTCGAGCAAGCCTGGCCGACGTACAAGATGCGCTTCATGTACATGTCGGGGCACACCGACGAGGACGCGTTCGACGCGTTCGCCCGGACGCTGACCTGGGAGGGCCACGCCGAGCTGCTGAAGATGCCGTACCTGGTGCTGGCCGGGGACCGCGACGAGCTGAGCCCGCTGGAGTGCAGCGAGGCGCTGCTGAGCAGCGTCGCCGGGCCGAAGCAGCTGGTGGTGTACCAGGACTCGCGGCACTCGATCGGCGGCGTGCCCGCGGCGAACCTGGGCCCGTTCGCGCCGACGCTGGCCGTGGACTGGCTGGCCGACCGGCTGCGCGGGGTGCCGATGGCCAGCGAGCGCTGGTACGTCGACCACGGCGGCAAGGTGACGAAGACGCCGCTCTGAACCGCAGCCCAGCGCGGGTTGTGCGTTAGGAAGGGCACCTTCTACATCGCGGAGCGATGTGAAGGTGCCCTTCCTTCGTTCAGGCCACCTGGATGGGGCGCATCATCTCGTTGTCCTCGTGTTCGAGCATGTGGCAGTGCCAGACGTAGCGGCCGGGGCGGTCGAAGACGGCCTTGACGCGGGTCACCTCGCCGGAGTGGGCCAGCACGGTGTCCTTGCGGCCGGACTCCCAGGACTCGGCCGGGCGCGGCTTCGGCGGGATGCCGAAGGGCTGCCGGCTGACCACCTCGAACTGCACCTGGTGCAGGTGCACGGTGTGCGAGTGGTCGGTGAAGTTGAGGATCTCCCAGGTCTCGCTGCGGCCCAGCACCGGCTTCTCGGTCGGCGCGTCGTGCCAGCGCAGCGGGGTCTGGGTGCGGTCCGGCGCGACGGTGCCGAGCGTGGCGACGCGGTGATTCACGCCGGTCAGCGCCACCGAGGGCAGGTCGTCGAGCAGCACCCGCCAGCTCGCCGCCGAGTCGGGCAGCTTCGGCGCGGCGGGCAGGCTCAGGTGCTCCGGCGGCACGCTGGTGTCCGTGCCCCGCAGCGGGATCACCAGCAGCTTCATCACCTGGCCGGTGGTGGCGATGTTCGCGGGCTGGTAGTCGGTGCCGAGCACCCCCGCCGCGTACGGCACGTCCGGCGCCTCGTTGATCACGAACAGCTCGGTGCCCTCGGCCAGCCCGGTGAGGTCGACGATCACGTCGGCCCGCTCACCCGGGCCGAGCATCAGCTGCTCCAACTTCACCGGCTCGCGCAGCCAGCCGCCGTCGGAGCCGATCTGCCAGAACGGCACCGCCGCGCTAGCCGGACGCGGCGCGGTCGCGCTGGCCGCGATCTTCAGGATCAGCGTGCGGGAGTTGCTGCCGTTGAGCAGCCGGAACCGGTAGCGCCGGGGCTCGACGGTCAGCTGCGGCCAGGTGCGGCCGTTGACCACGATCGCGTCGGCCAGGTACGCCGGGTTCCAGATCGGGGCGATGTCGCTGGCCGGCACGTACGGGCCCGCGAACGCGTCGTGGAACAGGCTGCGGCTGTCCGGGTAGTACAGCGAGCCGTCGGTGCGGAACGAGCGGTCCTGGATGCACAGGGGGATCTCGTAGTACCGCGTGCCCTCCGGGTCGTCCGGGCCGGGCGCGGGGCCGGGCAGGGTGCCCTGGGGCAGGTCCTGCTCGCCGCCGCGGATCAGGTAGAAGCCGACCGGGCCGGCGTACACGTTGAGCCGGGTGATGCCCAGCGCGTGGTCGTGGTACCACAGCGTGCCCGGGGCCTGGTCGTTGTCGTAGCGGAACACGGCCTGGCCGGGCTTCCAGCGCGGGCCGTAGCCCTCCGCCTTCTCCCGCATGTCGGCGTAGTCCGAGCCGGTGGCGGCGAAGCCGCGCGGCAGCGGGGCGTCGGGCAGGTACCAGGCCGTCGGGTAGCCGTCGGCCTCCTCCGCGGCGTGCGCGCCGTGCACGTGCGTCACGATCGGCACCGGGCCGGTGTAGCGCGCGGGCGTGTCCGCGAAGTGCGCGGGCATGTCCCGGTGTGCGACGCCGCCGGCCGGGTTCGCCCAGTGCAGGGTCGGGTCCACGGGCAGCAGGTGCGGCCGGGCCCGGCCCTTGGCGTCGATCAGGCCGTTGATCCAGGTGACCTCGACCGGGCGGTCGGTGCGGGCCTCGATGGTGCGCGCGGGGTAGCCGAACGTCTTCGGGTGGGCCGCGGAGCCGTAGCCCCACACCGTGGTCTGCGGCATGCCCGGCGGCAGGATCTGCTGGCGGAACTGGCGCACCTCGACGGCGTACCGGTCAGCCTTGCCCTTGGTGGAGACGGTCGGCATGGCGGCCGGAACCGGCAGCCGCGTCTTGTACTTGTGGATCTTCGAAGCGTCGAGTTTTCCGGCGGCCAGTGCCGCGGCCGCGGCGCGCGCGGCGCTCGCCGGGGCCGGGATCAGCATGGCCGCGCCGGACAGCACGCCGGTGGTGAGAAGTTGTCGTCGGGAAGGCATCGGTCGCCCTTCGGTCGCGATGTCGGAAGACCTGGCGACCGGCACAGGACCGGGAAACCCAATTTGTCCGATTTGCCAGGAACTCCGCCACCCTAACCACCGACGCCCACCAGCCCAAACAGGCGCACCGCACACCCACCCCGGAACCCGCCCGCGCACCGCCACCGTGTCGGCCACCCGGCACGTCCAAGATCGCTCGATTTGCCTGGCACCTGTGCGTATCTTGAGCGCGCTTTCGCCCACCTGCCTGGCAAGTCGAGCGATCTTGGACGACGAAGATCGCCGTTTCTGGTCGGAAGTTCGGGTTGGACCCGAGGATGTGACCGGAAACGGCGATCTTCGTCGTGACGCGACGTCACCGACCGCGGCGGGTGGGCGACGCGCGCGAGTTACGGGGCCGTGACCACCACCGCGGCGTTGAAGCCGCCGATGCCGCGGGCCACGATCAGCGCCCGGCGCAGCGGGGCGGGGCGGGCCACGCCGAGGACGAGGTCCAGGTCGCGGCAGCCGTCGGCGAGCGGGCCGACGTTGACGGTCGGCGGGATGACCTGGTCGCGCAGGGACAGCAGGGCCGTGGCGACGTCGAGCCCGCCCGCCCCGGCCGCGAGCCGCCCGGTCATCGTCTTCGGCGCGGTCACCGGCACCCGGCCCGCGCCGAACACCCCGGTCAGCGCCTGCGCCTCGACGAGGTCCAGTTCGGGCACCCCGGCCGCGTCGGCGAACACGACGTCCACGTCGGACGGGGCGCAACCGGCGTCGGCCAGCGCCAGCTCGATCGCGCGCCGCAGGCCCGGCGGGCGGGCGGAACCCGGGGCCGGGTCGAAGGTGGCGGCGTAGCCGCTGATCTCGCCGTACACCCGGGGCGCGGCCCGGCGTTGCGCGGCCGCGCGCTGCTCGACGACGAGGATCGACCCGCCCTCGCCCGGCACGAAGCCGTTCGCGGCGGCGTCGAACGGCAGGTAGGCCCGCGCCGGGTCGTCGCACTCGCTGATCTGCCCGGTGGCCAGCTGCCCGATCCAGCCCCACGGGCACAGCGAGCCGTCGACGCCGCCGGTGATCGCGAGCGCGGTGCCCGCGCGCAGGTGGCGGCGCGCCTGGCCGATCGCGTCGAGGCCGCCGGCCTGGTCGGTGACGACGACGCCGCTGGGGCCGCGCATGCCGTGCCGGATGGAGATCTGCCCGGTGTTGACCGCGTAGAACCAGGCGAACGACTGGTACGCGCTGACGTGGTCACCGCCCTTTGACCACAGCTTCTCCAGCTCCTTCTGGCCGAACTCGAAGCCGCCCGCGGAGCTCGCGGTCACCACGCTCATGTCGTACTCGCCGAGCGCCGCCGGGTCCACGGCCGCGTCGGCCAGCGCCGTCGCGGCGGCGGTCAGCGAGAACCGGGTGACGTGGTCGGTCTGCGCCAGCAGCCGGTCCGGCAGGTGGTCGGCGGGGTCGTAGCCGCGGATCTCCCCGGCAAGCTGGGACGGATACTGCGCCGGGTCGAAGCGGGCGATGCGGCCGATGCCGCTACGCCCCTCCAGGGTGGCCTTCCAGTACGTTCCGGTGTCCAGCCCGGTCGCGGCGATCACGCCGAGCCCGGTGACCACGGGAGCCTCAGTGGCCTTCTCCTCGCTTCGCTCGTCGGCGGCCTGTCCGGTGCCGGTCCTTCGCTCGCTGCGCTCGCTCATCGGGCGTCTCCTTCCGGGCGGGCCAGCAGCATGGCGCTCTGGAAGCCGCCGAAGCCGCTGCCGACCGACAGCACCGCGTCGAGCCTGCGGTCGCGGGCCTCCAGCGGCACGTAGTCGAGGTCGCATTCGGGGTCGGGCTCGTGCAGGTTGGCCGTGGGCGGCACGACGCCGTTGGTGATCGCCAGCGCGCAGGCGGCCACCTCGATCGCGCCGATCGCGCCGAGCGAGTGCCCGACCATCGACTTGATCGAGCTCATCGGGGTGGCGTACGCGTGCTCGCGCAGCGCCAGCTTCACCGCCGCCGTCTCGTGCCGGTCGTTCTGCTTGGTGCCCGAGCCGTGCGCGTTGACGTAGCCGATCGTCGTCGGGTCCATCCGGGCCGTGTCCAGGGCGTTGCGGATCGCCTCGGCCATCTCCCGGCCGTCGGGGCGCAGCCCGGTCATGTGGAAGGCGTTGCAGCGCGAGGCGAAGCCGACGATCTCGGCGTACACCGGCGCGCCGCGGCGGCGGGCCCGCTCCAGGTCCTCCAGCACGAACATCGCCGAGCCCTCGCCGAGCACGAACCCGTTGCGGCTGTTGTCGAACGGCCGGGAGGCGTGCGCGGGGTCGTCGTTGCGCGGCGTGGTCGCCTTGATGGCGTCGAAGCAGGCCACGGTGATCGGGGAGATGGGCGCGTCGCTGGCCCCGCCGACCACCACGTCGGCGCTGCCCTCGCGGATCAGCTCGGCGGCGTACGCCACGGCGTCCAACCCGGACGTGCAGCCGGTGGAGACCACCGCGGCCGGGCCCTCCGCGCCGATCGACCAGGCCACCTCGGCCGCGAACGAGCCGGGCACGTAGTAGTCGTAGAGGTGCGGCGAGGTGCGGGTGTTGTCGACCAGCCAGCGCGCGCCCTTCTCGGAGGCGATGACGTACTCGCGCTCCAGGCTCATGGTCGCGCCGACCGCGCTGCCCACCACCGTGCCGACCCGGTGCGGGTCCAGCTCGGCCAGTTCCAGGCCGGCGTCGGCGACGGCCTCGGCGGCGGCGACCACGGCGAACTGGGCCGCGCGGTCCATCCGCAGGGTCTGCGCGGGGGTGAGGCCGTACGCGGCCGGGTCGAAGTCGCACTCGGCGGCGACCTGGGACCGGAACGGCGAGGGGTCGAAGAAGCTGATGGTGCGGGTCGCGGTACGTCCTGAGGTCAGCAGCTCCCAGAACGCCTTGGCGCCGATGCCGCCCGGCGCCACCACGCCCAATCCGGTGATCACGACACGTCGATGCATGGACGCCTCCTGCGGGGTCGGTGGACCTGCGTCGAGCGTCGCGCGCGCCGACTTGAGTCCGGCTTGAGAAATCGGCTGGTCAGACCGGGCCGCGCCCGGCGGCGACCAGTTCGGCCCCACCCACGGCGCTGTCCCAGGTCCACGCGGTGTCCAGGGCGGACGCCGTGTCCAGCACCGGGTCGGCGGTGAGGATGGCGTGCTGCACGCGCTGGATGCGCCGGGAGGGCTCCAGGCCGAGCTCGTCGATGAGCACCTCGCGCAGCCGCCGGAACGCCTCCAGGGCGTCGGTGCGCCGACCCGACCGGTACAGCGCGATCATGTACTGGGCCTGCAGGTCCTCGTGCAGCGGATGGCGGGCGGCCAGGCAGCCCAGCTCGCCGACGATCTCGCGGTGGCGGCCGAGTTCCAGGTCGGCGTCGATGCGCTGCTTCCAGGTGGCCAGCCGGGCCTCCTCCAGCCGCTGCGCCTCGACCCGCAGCACGGGCCCGAGCCGCACGTCCACCAGCGCCGAGCCGCGCCACACGTTCAGGGCCGCGCCGAGCAGCCGGGACGCGTGCGCGTGGTCGCCGCAGAGCTGGGCGAGCCGGCCCTGGTCGGCCAGGCGCTCGTACTCGTGCAGGTCCAGCGACGAGCCGTCCAGGTGCAGCTGGTAGCCGTCGGCATGGGTGACCAGCAGCTCCCGGGCCACCCGGGCCGGGTCCATGCCGCAGGTGCGGGCCAGCATCCGGCGGATCTGCAGGATGTAGGTCTGCAGCGTGGTCAGCGCGCTCGCGGGCGGCTCGTCGTCCCACAGCTCCGTGGTGAGCAGGTCGATCGGCACCACCCGGTCGGCGTGGATCAGCAGCAGCGCCAGCACCTTGCGCGGCTTGGGCGCGGTCAGATCACCCGACACCCCACCGCTGCGCAGATCCAGCGGGCCGAGTACTCGACATTGCATGTCCACCCCCGAATGGCTCGTCGCGCTCGCGATGTGCGAATGCCGCCTCCACCACTATTAGTGCTGGAGAGGGATGATCTGTCCCATTCGCCGGAACTGAGGGTGATCTTTCCGGCTGGTGCGCCGACGGCCCGCACCCGCCCGCCCTGATCGCGGCGTGGTGGCTTGACCTGGGCATTCAAGTCGCTTTCCACCGGTTCTCAAGTGGCCGGCTGCGACGGTTCTTGGCAGACGGTTCGCCGCGGATGACCGCGTGCGGCCGAAATCCCCACCACGGCCCGCAGAGGAGCGCCGATGTCCAAGAACAAGGTGTACACCGAGACCCAGCGCGCGGAGGTCGCCGCGCCGGCCGCGGTCGCCTTCGAGCTGATCGAAGACCTGCGGCACTGGCCGCAGTTCTTCCCGGACGGCGTGCACGCCGAGCCGGACGCCGACGGGGCGAACGTGCGCTGGTGGGCCCTGGACGGTGACGGCGTACGCCAGTGGACCACCACCCGCACGATCGACAAGGCCGGGCTGCGCGTCGTCACCGAGCAGCGCGACTGCGCCGCCCCGCTGGTGTCGGTGCGCACCGAGTGGACGTTCGCGCCGCAGGGCGAGCAGGCCTGCGAGGCCGAACTGACGATCACCGTGACCGCCGCGCCGGGCACCGAGGGCGCGGACGCCGCCGCCGCGCAGCTCGAAGGCGCGCAGGAGATCGTGTCCCGGGTCAAGGGCCTGGCCGAGCGCTGGGACGAGCTGGAGCAGCTGGTCATCTCCTTCGAGGACCCGCTGTTCATCGCGGGGCAGCCGGCGCAGGTCTACGAGTTCCTGTACGCCGCCGACAAGTGGCCCGAGCGGGTCCCGCACGTCACCGCGCTGTCGATGACCGAGGACCAGCCCGGCGTGCAGTTCTTCGACATGGACACGGTCACCCCGGAGGGCCGCGCGCACACCACCCGCTCAGTGCGCGTCTGCCTGCCGCACAAAATCATCTACAAGCAGATCGGCCTGCCGAAGCTGCTCGACGCGCACACCGGCCACTGGCACTTCGTGGAGACGCCCGAGGGTGTCACCGTGCACGCCCGGCACACGGCCACCATCAAGCCGTCGGCGCTGAACCTGCTCGGCGAGGACACCACGGTCGCCGACGCGCGCCGCTACCTGCGCCGGGTGCTCAGCACCAACTCGCTGCAGACGCTGCGCCACGCGCAGGCGTACGCCGAGGAGCCGGCCCGTGCCAAGTAGCACCGACGCCGACACCGTCGCCGCCGAGCGGGCGCTGGCCGACGCGCTCGCCCGCTCGGGCGGCACCCTCGACGGGCTGCTGCGCCGGGCGGCGGTCAGCGCACCGCACCGCATCGCCGTCCAGACGGGCTCGCGCGCGATGACGTTCGCGGAGCTCGACGCGGCCGCCGACGCCTTCGCGGCCAAGCTCACCGCGCTGCTGCCGCGCGACGCGGGACTGGCCCGGCCCGGCCTGCCCGGCGCGGTCGTCGGCGTCGCCGGGGCGCTGCACCCGGCGTTCGCCGTGGCCTACTACGGCACCGTCCGGGCAGGGCACGTGTGCGCCGTGATCAACCCGCTGCAGGGTGAGGAGGAGCTGGCGTACGCGCTGGAGTCGGCCGGGGTGCAGGTGCTGGTCGGCGTCGCCGAGATGGCCGACAAGCTGCAGCGCGTCCGGCTCGACCTGCCGCGGCTGGCGCACGTGTTCTACCTGGACCGTCCGGGTGAGCACTGCGTGCCGGCCGCGGGCGCCCCGGCCGGGCGGTCGGCCCGGTTCGAGTCGCCGGTCGACGACCCGGACCAGGTGGCGGTGCTGCAGTTCACCAGCGGCACCACCGGGCGGCCCAAGGCGGTGCTGCTCACCCACCGCAACCTGGTCTACAACGCGGCCCAGGTGGCGGCGGCGCACGGGCTGGGGCCGGACACGGTGACGCTCAACCACCTGCCGACGTACCACCCGATGCACCTGAACTCGGCGGTGAGCGCGGCGTCGACCCAGGTGCTGTGCGCGGACGCCGACCCGACGCAGGCCGTCGCGACGGCGGCCCGCACCGGCGCGACGCACTTCTACAGCCTGCCGGTGCGGCTGGCCCGGATGGCCGCCGACCCGCGGCTGCCCACCTGGCGGATGCCGGCGGTGCGGGCCATCCTCTCCGGAGGGTCCGCGCTGGCCCCGGCCGCCGCGGCCCGGCTGTGCGCCGGGCTGGGCATCCCGGTCATCCAGGGGTACGGCCTGGCCGAGACGTCACCGCTGACCCACTGCGACCGGATCGCCGGCCCGTCGGCGGGTTCGGTGGGCCGGCCGGTGCTCGGCACCGAGTGCCGGGTCGTCGACCTGGACACCCGGCAGCCGCTGCCCACCGGCACCCCGGGCGAGGTGCAGCTGCGTGGGCCGCAGCTGATGGCGGGTTACCTGACCCCGGACGGGGTGCAGCGCCCGTACGACGCCGAGGGCTGGTTCGACACCGGCGACGTGGGGCGGCTGGACGAGGACGGCACGTTGTTCCTCGTCGATCGGCTCAAGGACGTCTTCAAGTGCGACAACTGGCTGGTCTCACCCGTGGAGCTGGAGCGGGTGATCATGCGCCATCCGGCGGTGACCGACTGCATGGTCGTCGACATGCCGCACTCCTACCGCGGCGCGGTCGCGTACGCCCTGGTCGTCACCGATGACGAGCAGGTCGGCGCGGACGAGATCGTCGCGTTCGTCAACGGCGGCCTGCCCGAATACCAGCACCTGCACGGCATCGAGCTGGTGCGGGAGATCCCGCGCTCGCCCAACGGCAAGGCCCGCCGCCGGGACGTGCGCACCCGAGTACACGAGCGGCACGGCGCCGCCCAGACCCGAAGGAGCGACCACATGGTCACGTTCATCAACAAGATCACTGTCAACGGCGACGTCGCGCGGTTCGAGCAGGCGCTCGACGAGATCTCGGCGTACATGAGCGCCCAGCCCGGCTTCATCGGCCGCCAGTTCTACCGCTCGCGCCGCCAGCCCGAGGTCTTCATCGAGACCGTGCAGTGGGCCGACGCCGCGGCGCACGCCAAGGCCGTGCAGACCCCGGGCTTCCGGGAGCAGGTCATGAAACTCGCCGGGCTGGCCGTCCCGGAGCACGACCTGTACGACGCGGTCGACGAGCACGCCCCGCTCGCCGCTCGCTGAACCCACGCCGATGCCTGAACGGAAGGGAGCGCGTCATGAACGACTTCACCATCGAGGACGTGCGGCGCATCCTGCGCGATGTCGCAGGGGCGGACGAGAGAGTGGACCTGGACGGGGACATCGCCGACACCAGCTTCGCCGACCTGGGGTATGACTCCCTGGCGCTGCTGGAGACCACCGCCTGCCTGCAGCGTGACCTCAACATCCGCCTGCCCGACGACGCGGTGCTGGCGGTGAGCACGCCCGGACAGCTGATCGACCTGGTCAGCTCCGCCCGGACCGGGGCTTTGTCGTGACCGGGGATCTGGCCGGATCGGGCTATGCGCCCGGTCCGGCCGGACCGGAGGCGTCGTGGGTGTCCTGCGGCCGCTGCCAGGCCGTCGTGTACGGCAAGCGGCTGGCCCGCGGCAACGGCATCTGCCCCCAGTGCGGGCACTGCCGCCCGCTGGGCGCCTGGGATCGGCTGGCCCTGCTGGCCGACCCCGGTTCGGTCGAGCCACTGGACCTGGCCGCCGACGCCGCGGACCCGCTGCGGTTCGTCGACGACAAGCCGTACCCGCAGCGCATCGCCGAGGCGCGGCGCACGACCGGGCTGGCCGAGGCGGTGGTGTGCTGCCGGCTGCGGATGACCGGCACCCCGGCGATAGCGGCGGTGATGGACTTCCGCTTCATGGGCGGCAGCCTGTCCGGCGCGGTCGGCGAGCTGATCACCTGTGCCGCCGAGACGGCGCTGGCCCAGCGGCTGCCGCTGCTGCTGGTCACCGCGTCCGGCGGAGTGCGCATGCAGGAGGGCGTCATCGGCCTGATGCAGATGGCGAAGACCGCGCAGGCCCTGCACCAGCTCGACGAGGCCGGGCTGCCCACGGTCTGCCTGGTCACCGACCCGACCTACGGCGGCGTGGCCGCCTCGTTCGCGATGCTCGGCGACGTCGTGGTCGCCGAACCGGGCGCGCGGCTCGGTTTCGCCGGGCCCCGGGTCATCGCCCAGACCATCAAGCAGGAGCTGCCGGCCGGCTTCCAGACCGCGGAGTTCCTGCTGGACCGCGGCTTCCTGGACCTGATCTGCCCGCGCCCGGCGCTGCGCCACCGCATCGGCCGGCTGCTGGCCATCGGCACCCGCCGGGACGCGGTGCCGCCCGCCCCGGTCGAGGGCGGCGCGTGCACCGTGGTCCGCGATCCAGCGCTGCTGCCGGAGCGGCGCGCCTGGGAGGCGGTCCGCCGGGCCCGCAACGTGGCCCGGCCCACCACCTCGGACTACCTCGGCATGATCCTCGACGACTTCGAGGAGCTGCACGGCGACCGGGTGGGCGGCGACTGCCCGGCGATCATCGGCGGGGTCGGCCGGCTCGGCGGCACGCCGCTGGTCGTGATCGGCCACGAGAAGGGCCACACGACCCGCGAGCTGGACCGCCGCAACTACGGCATGCCGGGGCCGGCGGGCTACCGCAAGGCCGCCCGGCTGCTGCGCCTGGCCGCCAAGTGGGGCCTGCCCGTGCTCACGCTGGTGGACACGCCCGGGGCGTACCCGGGAGTGGACGCCGAGGAGCAGGGCCAGGCCACCGCCATCGCGGAGAACCTGCGCCTGATGGGTTCGCTGCCCGTCCCGGTGGTCACCGTGATCACCGGCGAGGGGTGCAGCGGCGGCGCGCTCGGCATCGCCGTCGCGGACCGCGTGCTGATCATGGAGAACGCGGTCTACACCGTCATCAGCCCCGAGGGCTGCGCGGCGATCCTGTGGCGCGACGCCGCCGCGGCGCCCACCGCCGCCCAGGCGCTGCGCGTGGACGCCCGCTCCCTGCTCGAACTCGGCGTGGTGGAAGCGGTGATCCCGGAACCGCCGGGCGGCGCGGAAGCCGACCACGCCGCTGCGGCCGCCGCACTGCGCGCCGCCGTCCATGCCGAGCTGGCCGATCTCGCGGGGCTCGACCAGAGCCGCCTCGTGGCGCAGCGGCGGGCCCGCTTCCGGCGGTTCGGCAGCTCGCGCCGGCCCGATGAGGCCGTACTGATCCCGACCGAAGGAGGTTTGCGATGACCGGTCTGCTGGATCCATCCCTGCGCGTGCCACCCGTCCCGGTGGACACCGCGGACGCGTGTCCGATGCACGCCTCGCTGCCCGACACCGGCCGCACCGTGGCCGACGACCTCGACGACGTGCGCCGCAGCGCCCAGCAACTGCTGTCCGGAGTGGACCGGCAGCCCAGCGCGCTGCGTATCCGGGCCGGCGAGGTGCTCGTCGAACTGGAATGGGCCGACGAGCCCGCGCCGCCAGCCGAGACGACGCCGGTGACCACGGTCGTCCAGGCCGTCGCCGGGACCGCCAACGGCACCACGGCCGGGGCGGCCGCCGCGGCGGCGGTGGGCCACGTGCCGGCTCCCGCCGCGCCCGCCGGCGACGGCTTCGTCGACGTCTGCGCAGGCACGGTAGGCACGTTCTACCGCGCCGCGGAGCCCGGCACGGCCCCGTTCGTCACCGAAGGCGACCAGGTCCGGCGAGGCCAGCAGGTGGCGATCATCGAGGTGATGAAGCTGATGATCCCGGTCGAGGCCGAACGCGACGGGAAGATCGTCGCCGTGCACGTCCCGGACGGCACCTCGGTGGAGTACGGCGACCGGCTGCTCACCATCGCCCCGGCGACCGGGCACTAGGGGGCCGCCGTGTTCACCACCGTGCTCATCGCGAACCGGGGCGAGATCGCCCTGCGCGTCGCCCGCACCTGCCGCGAGCTGGGGCTGCGCGTGGTCGCCGTCTACTCCACCGAGGACCGCGACGCCGCGGTGGTGGACCTCGCGGACGAGGCCGTCTGCATCGGACCGGGCCCGGCGCGCTCCAGCTACCTGAACATGTCCGCGATCCTGGAGGCGGCCCGGCGCACCGGCGCGGACGCGGTCCACCCCGGATACGGCTTCCTGTCCGAGGTGCCCGACTTCGCGGAAGCCTGCGAGGCGTACGGCATCACCTTCGTCGGCCCGCCGGCGGCGGTGATCGAGCGGCTGGGCGACAAGGCAGCCGCCCGCGCCACGATGGCCGCCGCCAACCTGCCGATGCTGCCCGGCAGCGACGGCCCCGTGCAGTGCCCGGACCTCGCGGTGCAGGTCGCCGCCGGGATCGGCTACCCGGTCATCGTCAAGGCGGTGGCCGGGGGCGGCGGGCGCGGCATGCAGGTCGTGCACGAGCCGGGCGACCTGGTCCGGCAGTTCCGGGAGGTGAAGTCGGCGGCGCAGTCGCTGTTCGGCGACGACCGGCTCTACCTGGAGCGCTACCTGCCCACCGCGCGCCACGTCGAGGTGCAGATCCTCTGCGACCAGTACGGCGACGGCGTCTACCTGGGCCTGCGCGACTGCTCGGCGCAGCGGCGGCGACAGAAGATCATCGAAGAGACGCCCGCCCCGGGCCTGCCCGCCGAACTCGCCCGGCAGATGGGCGAGGCGGCCCTGCGCGGGGCGCTGGCCACCGGCTACGTCGGCGCGGGCACCTTCGAGTTCCTCGTCGACCACGACGGCGGCTTCCACTTCATGGAGGTCAACTGCCGGATCCAGGTCGAGCACCCGGTCACCGAGCTGACCCACGGCGTCGACCTGGTCCGCGAGCAGCTGCTGATCGCCGCGGGGGAGCGGTTGACCCTGCGCCAGGAGGACCTGGTCCCGCGCGGCGCGGCGATGGAGTGCCGGATCAACGCCGAGGACCCGGCCCGCGACTTCGTGCCCGCACCCGGGCGGCTGGTCGAACTGACGCTGCCCGGGGGCCCGTTCGTGCGCGTCGACACCGACGCCTACCAGGGCGGCCGGGTGTCCCCGGCGTACGACCCGCTGCTGGCCAAGCTCGTCGTGTGGGCCCCTGACCGGCCGCAGGCGCTGCTGCGCATGCGGCGGGCGCTGGGCGAGTTCCACGCCGCCGGGCCGGGCCTGGCCACCAACCGCGACTTCCTGCTCGCGGTGCTCGACCATCCGCAGTTCATCGACGGAACGCACGACACCTCGCTGGTCGCCGGCATCAACCCGACCGGTGCGCGAGGTCTGACCGAGGAGGCATCCATTGGCTGACAGGGACAGCGACGTCCTCACCGATGTCTGCGTGATCGGCGGCGGGCCGGCCGGGCTGGCGCTCGCGCTGCTGCTGGCGCGGTCCGGCGTCGACGTCACGGTGGTGGAGAAGTCGTCCAGTTTCGACCGTGCGTACCGCGGGGAGATCCTGCAGCCCGGCGGGCTGGCGGTGCTGAACGAGCTGGGCGTGCTGGCCGCCGCCCGCAACCGGGGCAGCCACGTGCACGACCGCTTCCAGCTGGTCAACAAGGGCAAGGCCGTGCTCGGGGTGGACTACCGGGACCTGCCGGGGCCGTACAACTACATGCTCAGCGTGCCCCAGCAGTACATCCTGGAGGAGCTGCTGGCGGCGTGCCGCCGGGAGCCGACGTTCCGCTACCTGGCCGGGACCCGGATCACCGACCTGGTCCGCGACGACGGCGCGGTGCGCGGCGCGGTCGTCTCCGGCCCGCGCGGCCACCGCACCATCCGGTCCCGCTGCGTCGTCGGCGCGGACGGGCGCTACTCCAAGACGCGGCAGCTGTCCGGCATCCCGTACGACCGCCGCGACGTGTTCACCTTCGACCTGCTGTGGTTCAAGCTGCCCGCGGCGGGCGAGGCGGTGCGCGACGTGACCATACGCGGCGGCGGCGGCCGCATGCTGCTCAGCTACAGCAGCTACCCGGAGGGCATCCAGCTCGGCTGGGCGCTGCCGCACGGCGGCTACCGGCAGTTCGCCGCGCGGCCGTTCACCGAGTTCCGGGACCAGCTGTGCCAGGCCGTGCCGGAGTACGCCGGGCGGGTGTACGAGAAGGTGCGCGGCCTGACCGACCTCAGCCTGCTCGACGTGTTCGCGGGCACCGCCCGGGAGTGGGCGCGCGACGGGCTGCTGCTCATCGGCGACGCGGCGCACACGCACAGCCCGCTCGGCGCGCAGGGCCTCAACCTGGCCCTGCAGGACGCGGTGCTGGCCCACCCGGCCCTGGTCGCGGCCCTGCGCAAGCCGGGGCCCGTGGCGGCGGCGGCGCTGGCGGGCTACACGACCGCGCGCGGCGCCGACATCAAGAAGGTGCTCAAGTTTCAGCACCTGCAGGCCAAGGGGATGCTCGGCAGCCGCAGCCGGGCGCTGGAGGTGGGCCGGCAGGCGGTGGCCTCGATCGTCCACCGCACCCCGATCGGCCACAAGCTCACCCGGATGGTCGCCTTCGGCAACCCGCGCTGCCGGGTGCGCACCGACCTGTACGCCACCGCGACCGGCACCGGCCCCGCCACACCGAACTGACCTTCTTCGAGCCGTCCGTACCAGCAAGGAGTCCGATCATGCCCATCATCGACCTGTCCACGGCCGTCGACGCCGCGGCCTGGGAACCCGAGCCGGTCATCCATGACGTCATGACGCCCGCGCAGGGCGCGGTGCACATGGCCGAGGAGATGGCGCTGCACTTCGGTGTCGACTTCGACCCGTCCGTGCTGCCCGACGGCGAGCTGCTGTCGGTCGACACGCTCAAGCTCACCACGCACACCGGCACGCACATCGACGCGCCGTCGCACTACGGCAGCAAGGCCAGCTACGGCGTGCCGCGGCACATCGACGAGATGCCGCTGGACTGGTTCCACCGGCCCGCGGTCTGCCTGGACCTGCGCTCGGCGACCGGCCCGACCGTCGACGCGGACTTCCTGGACAAGGAACTGGCCCGCATCGGCTACCAGCCGCAGCCGCTGGACATCGTGCTGCTGCACACCGGCGCGTCGGCCTGGGCCGGCACCCCGCGCTACTTCACCGAGTTCACCGGCCTGGACGGCAGCGCCACGAACTTCCTGCTGGACAGGGGCATCCGGGTCATCGGCACCGACGCGTTCAGCCTCGACGCGCCCTTCGGCGCGATGCTCAAGCGCTACAACGAGACCGGCGACCGCGGCGTGCTGTGGCCCGCCCACTTCACCGGCCGCGACCGCGAGTTCTGCCAGATCGAGCGCCTGGCCAACCTCGACGCCCTGCCCCAGCCGTACGGCTTCACCGTCTCCTGCCTGCCTATCAAGATCAAGGGTGCCGGCGCCGGCTGGACCCGCGCCGTAGCCATCCTCTGACCACTCTCACCCGAAGGAGCACACCATGGCCATGACCGCCCTCCCCGAGATCACCGACACCTCGGCGCTGTACCTCTCCGTCCAGCAGTTCTACGCCCGCCACATGCACCTGCTCGACTCCGGCCGGGCCCGCGAATGGGCCGACACCTTCGCCCCCGACGGCACCTTCACGGCCCCCGGCCTCGACGCCCCCGTCCGCGGCCGCGAAGCCCTGGCCACCGCCGTCGAACAGACCCACGCCCGCCTGGCCGCCTCCGGCGAGACCCACCGCCACTGGCACGGCATGGTCTGGGCGACCCCCGCCGCCGACGGCACCGCCCACGTGAAGTGCTACGGCATGGTCATCGCCGTCACCGCCGACGGCACGCCCCGGCTGCACCGCCACTGCCTGTGCGAGGACGTCCTGGTCCCGGCCCCCGCCGAGCCCGAGGGCTGGCTGGTCCAGTCCCGCCACGTCACTCCGGACGCCGCCCCGGCCGGCCACTGACGCGCGACGCCCGGGCCCGCGCACCCGGCGTCCGCCCCGGCTTGCCCGCCCCGGGGTGCATAGACGCTGGCCTATCACGTCGACTTCGATCGCGTCCCGCACGATGTGATAGGCCAACGTCCATGTGAGAACGGGACCGGGGCCACGCCGTGTGCGGCGTGGCCCCGGTCAGATGCGCCGGTCAGGCGGGGAGGCGGAGTTTCATGACAGCGCCGGTGGTGGCGCAGACCGAGCAGGTGGTGATGAAGGCGTTGCGGCCGCGGATGGCGATGCCGCCGGGGTGGTCCACCTTGTCGAGGACCATTTCGGGGGCCTTGCCCTCGCCGGGGATGCGCATCAGCGCGCCGACGCCGCGGCTCGGGCCGAACATCGACGTGTGCGTGAACTCCAGGGCGTACAGGGCGCCGTCGGGGCCGAAGGCGATGTCCACGACCGTGGTGAGGCCCTCGGCGTACACGGTGGGCTGCTGGCCGGGGACGACCTTGAAGATGCGGGCCGAGCCCTGGGTGAAGGGGCGGCCGGTCAGCTCGGCGACGTAGTAGGCGCCCTTGCGGTAGACCACGGCCATCGGCACCGACTGCATCGGCAGCATGGTGCCCGGGGGCATGTTGAAGTTGGGCGGCGCGGGCATCTGCCGCTCGGGGAACACCGCCAGGGTGCTCACCTGGCCCGCCGGCGTGACGAACAGCAGCGAGTTGGCGCCGGCGTCGACGACCGCGGCCCCGCCGGGCCCGAACGCCACCGACTGCGCGTTGGAGTCCAGTTCGCCGCCGTCGGGGTTGTTCGCGGCCTCGTAGCCGGCGATGTCGGCGATGCGCTGCGTGGTCAGGCGCTGGGTGTACCAGTCGCCGGACCAGTCCCGGCGCACCGACAGCAGCCGGCCCATCTCGCGGCCCGGGTCGGGCAGCCCGTCCCGGTTCGCGGGGGCCTCGCTCAGGCCCACGGTGAGCAGGGCCCGGTCGTGGCGGTTGAACGCGATGTCGTCGGGCCCGATGGCCTCGGTGCCGTCCGGCCCGGCCAGCGAGGGCAGGCCGGTCAGCACGCGGGTCAGCGTGCCGTTGCGGTCGAGGCGGGCCAGCGCGCCGGTGGCGCCCAGGCAGCCGATGCCCTGCGGCCGCGGCAGGCAGGTCGGGTTGGCGGCGCCGTCGGCGCCCCGGCCGGCCTCGGTGATGTAGAGGGTGCCGTCGCGGTCGAAGGCGAGGCCCCGCGGGTTGCTCAGCCCCGTGTAGAGGACGGTCACGTCCGGCGCGGCGGCGACGGCGGGGCCGGCCTGGGCGATGGTGGACAGGATGACGGCTGACGCGATGGCCAGCCGTTTCATGGATACGAACACGAAGTTGCCTCCGGCAGGCAGGGTCAGGTGTCCGTACCAATAAAACGTACTTTGCCGCATTTACGCTGTGTGACGCGCCCGTCACGCCATGCCAACTCGGTCCGGCCCCGTCGCTCGCCTCACCGCGCGCCCGCCCAAGATCGCCCGACTTGCCTGGCAGCTGTGCGAAAGCGTGTCCGAAATACGCACAGGTGCCAGGCAATTCCGATGATCAAGGCCGGGCGGGGCGGGGGCGGGACGCGGTCAGCAGGCGGCCGGTTCGGCAGCCGGGGCGGCGTTCGTCGGGGCGGATGCGGTGGCGGCGGGGAGCGCGGGGCGCGGGCGCACGGTGAGCATCGGCAGGAAGAACTGGGCCAGCGGGCCGATGGCCAGGGCGTACAGGACAGTGCCGAGTCCCGCCTTGCCGCCGAGCGCGAAGCCTACGGCGACCACGCCGATCTCCAGTACGGTGCGCCAGCCGCGCAGCGACCAGGTGCGGGCGGCCAGGCCGGTCATCAGCCCGTCGCGCGGTCCTGGGCCCAGATTGGCTCCGATGTAGAGGCCACTGGCGAAGCCGCAGAGCACGATGCCGCCGATCATGAAGGCCCAGCGGGCGAGCACGTGCGACGGCTCGGGCAGCACCTGGTTGGCCACGTCCACGACCAGGCCGATGACGACGATGTTGGCGATGGTGCCGATGCCGGGCCGCTGGCGCAGCGGGATCCAGCACAGCAGCACGGCCGCGCCGACGATGATCAGCACCGTGCCGACGCTGAGCCCGGTGCGCAGGGCGACGCCCTGGTGCAGGACGTCCCAGGGCTGGTTGCCGAGGTGCGCGCGCAGCATCAGGCTGATGCTCACGCCGTACCCGATCAGGCCGATGAGCAGCTGGAACAGTCGGCGGGGGAGGCGCTCGCGCAGAGGCATGGGGGCGGGGCGGCGGGTGGCGAGGGCGGCGGTCGAGACCCGGCGCTGGGTCGCTCGGAGTGGCATGTGCAGTGGCTTGCGTGCGCCTGTCATGTCTGCCAGTCTGGAGGCCAATCGATAAGCCAGAAAGGGCCAATCCGGGGGGACTGGCCTTACCGGCGGGGGAGTGGCGATGACCGTCTCTGTACGCGGAGTGCAGCTGGCCCGGCTGCTCGGGCGCTGGCACGCGCTGCCCGCCCGGCGGCGCAGCCCCGACTACGCGGCGCTGGCCTCATCCGTGCGCGGCCTGCTCGCCGACGGCCGGCTTGCGCTGGGTGTGCGCCTGCCCGCCGAGCGCGAACTCGCCGAAGCCCTGGAGATCTCCCGCACCACCGTCAGCGCGGCATACCGCGAGCTGCGCGATTCGGGCCACCTGACGAGCCGGCGCGGCGCGGGCAGCTGGACCACCCTGCCCAGCGGGCACCGGGTCGCGAGCAGCGGCCTGTGGATGGCCGACGACGAGCTGGACCTGATCGACCTGAGCTGCGCCGCGCTGGGCGCGCCGGAGCCGCTGCTGGCGGCAGCCCGCGAGGCGGTCGAGGACCTGCCGCGCTACCTGGGCGGGGCCGGTTACCATCCGAGCGGCATCACCGAGCTGCGCGAGGCCGTGGCCGACCAGTACACCGAGCGCGGCCTGCCGACCAGCCCCGAGCAGATCATGATCACGAACGGGGTGCTGCACGCGCTCGACCTGATCCTGCGGCTGCAGGTGCCGGTGGGCGCGTCCGTGCTGGTCGAGTCGCCGACCTACCCCAACGCGCTGGCCGCGTTCGCCGGCCGCCGGGCGCGGATCAGCACGCACGGTATGGACGAGGGCGGCTGGGACGCCGAGCTGCTGCTCGGCGCGCTGCGCCAGACCCGGCCCAGCCTGGCGTACCTGATCCCGGAGTTCCACAACCCGACCGGCCACGTCATGCCGGCCGCGCTGCGCGAGCAGCTCGTGGCCACCGCCCAGCGCACCGGCACCGACCTGGTCATCGACGAGTCCTTCGTGGACCTGCCGCTGGACGGCCAGCCGATGCCGCCCGCGGTGGCCTCGTTCGACCGGCACGGCCGGGTGCTCACCATCGGCGGCATGAGCAAGCCGTTCTGGGGCGGCCTGCGCGTCGGCTGGATCCGGGCCTCCGCGCCGATCGTGCAGCGGCTGGCCGCGGTCCGAGTCGGCGTGGACACCGCCGGGCCGGTGCTCGACCAGCTCGTGGCGGTGCGCCTGCTGACCCGCGCGGGCGAGGTCATCCCGCAGCGCCGGGCGCAGCTGGCCGCGCAGCGGGACGCGCTGGTCGCCGCGGTGCGGGAGCACCTGCCCAGCTGGCGGGTGACCGTGCCGTCGGGTGGGGTCACCCTGTGGGCCGAGCTGGACGGGCCGGTCTCCAGCGCGCTGGCGCGCGCGGTGGAGCCCCTGGGCGTACGCCTCGCGCCCGGTCCTCGGTTCGGCGTGGACGGCACCCTGGAACGCTTCGTCCGGCTGCCCTTCACCCAACCCGTCCCCGAACTGGTCGACGGCGTACGCCGCATCGCCGCGGCCCGCTACGACCTCGACCGCACCAGCCGTCCGCAGTGGAGCGAACCCGCGCTCATCGCCTGAGCAGCCACCGCGCAAAAACGTAGGGGCGGCTTGTGGCCGCCCCTACGTACCTCACTGCGTGGGAAAGCATGTCCTCGCCGGGTCAGATTTCGACGAGGGACCCCTCGTACATCTTCTCGATATCCGACGCGAAATTGGTCTCCACCGTGCGTCGCTTCAGCTTCATCGAGGGGGTGATCTCCCCGTGCTCGATGGTCAGATCGCGCGGCAGAATGGTGAACTTCTTGATGGTCTCCCAGCGGTTGAGCTTCGCGTTCAGCTCGTCGATGTGGCCCGCGACCATGGCCTTCGCCTCGTCCGAGCCCACGATCTCCGCGTAGGACTTTCCTTCGAGCGGTGTTCCGACGGCCCAGCCGGTGATCGCCTCGGGGTCGAGGGTCAGCAGCATCGAGCAGTAGTTGCGCGAGTTGCCGATCACGAGCACCTGCGAGGTGTACGGGCACAGCGCCTTGAACAGGCCCTCGATGTGGCTCGGCGCGATGTACTTGCCGCCCGACGTCTTGACCAGGTCCTTCTTCCGGTCCGTGATCTTCAGGAAGCCGTCGCCGTCCAGTTCGCCGATGTCGCCGGTGCGGAAGAAGCCGTCCTCGGTGAACACGGCCGCGGTCTCCGCGGGCAGGTTGTAGTAGCCCCGCATGATCGGCGCACCGCGCAGCAGGATCTCCCCGTCCTCGTCGATCCGGCACTCCAGATCGCCGAGCGGCTGGCCGACCGTGCCGATCTTCAGCGCGCCGGGCCGGTTGACGAACGCCCCCGCACAGTTCTCGGTGAGGCCGTAGCCCTCGCTGATGGGCAGGCCCGCCGCCGCGAAGAACTCGGCGATCGGCACCGACAGCGCCGCCGAGCCGGAGACCATGTAGCGGATGTTGCCGCCCAGGCGTGCGTGCAGCTTGCTGAAGACCAGCTTGTGCGCGATGCCGTACTTGCGCATCAGGCCGCTGGGGACCGGCTTGCCGGCCTGCTCGAGCGCGACGCGCTCGCGGCCCACCTTGACCGCCCAGGCGAAGATCTTCGCCTTGAGGCCGCCGTTCGCGGTGGCCCCCGTGACGACCTTGTTGTACACCTTCTCGAAGATGCGCGGCGCGCCGCACATCAGCGTCGGCTGGACCAGGCCCAGGTTGTCGACGATCTTGTCAACCCGGCCGTCCACGTACGTCGGCACGCCGACGTGGATGATGCCGCAGATCAGCGTCTTGCCGAACGAGTGCGACAGCGGCAGCCACAGGAACTGCACGTCGGTGGGCAGCAGCACGCCGACGTCGGACTGCGCCACACCCTCCCAGGTCCAGCCGCGGTGCAGCAGCTCGACGCCCTTGGGGCGGCCGGTGGTGCCCGACGTGTAGATGAGGGTGGCCAGGTCGTCCGGGCCGATGCCGGCGACCAGGTCATCGACCAGCGACGGGTTGGCGGCCAGCGCCTCGGCGCCGCGGCGCTCCAGGTCGGCGAGGGTCAGCTGGGGGAAGGCGGCGGCCGGGTCGGCCGCGCCGTCGATCAGCACGATGTGGGTGAGCGAGGGCACCGCGTCCCGGCTCATCTTGGCCGCCTGGGCCGGGTTCTCCGCGATCAGCACCTTGGACCCGGAGTCGGCGACGATGAAGCAGGCCTCCTCCGGCTCGGTGGTCGGGTAGACCGTCGTCGTCGCGGCGCTGGAGCACATCACGCCCAGGTCGGCGACGATCCAGTCGAGCCGGGTGTTGGCGAGGATCGCGACGCGGTCCTCCTTGCCGACGCCGAGCGTGGTCAGACCCGCGGCGATCGCCTTGGCGCGCTCCGCGATCTGGGCCCAGGTGTACCAGACCGGCGCGTTGTCCGCGTCCGGGCCGCCGAAGGCGCGGGCGTCGGGGGACGCCGCCACTCGCTGCAGGAACATGTCCGGAATAGACCGGTAGGGCACGTCAATGGTCATGAGTCGGGGCCGCCTCTGGTAGGCAGTAGTGACGGGGGACACGTTAACTTGGTGTTACCGAAGGGTAATGCTGCGCAGGGGCTTGGGGAACCCCTCGGGAAGATCTTTCTGCGGGTCACGGGGCCGCGTCAGATGCCCAGTCGCGCCCCGCGCAGCCGGCTCGTCAACTCGGGCGGGCCGTCCAGGCTGGCCCGCGCGTGGCCCTGCCGGCCGGTCAGGAACATCAGCAGCTCGCTCGGGGTGCCGGTGAGGTTGAGCGGCTGGGTGCCGGCCCGCCCGGTGGTCACCGTGCCGTGGCCGGGCGAGATCACCCGCACCTGCACCGGGTAGCGGCGCAGCAGCAGCGGCGCGCGCCGCCGCACCTGCCCCCACAGCGCCTCGGACAGTCCCGGCTCCAGCTTGCGCGGCGCCCAGCCGGCGGCCGCCCGCCGCACGTCCTCGTGGTGCACGAACATCTCGGTCAGGTTGATCAGCTCGTCGAGCGGCCCGAACCCGGCGGGGCTCCACCGGGGCGGGCGCCGCAGCTCGGCCAGCAGGGTGTCGAAGTCGCGCGCGGCGATCCGCTGCTGCACCGCCGCGGTGCGGCCGGCCAACCGCTTGATCAGGATGCCCGGGGCCGCGTCGAAACGACGTTCCCGCAGCAGCAGGTGCGCGAGCAGATCGCGCACGGTCCAGTCCCCGCAGAGGGTGGGGGCGTCTGGTCCGACCTCCGCCATCAGGTCGGCCAGAGCTAGCCTTTCAGCGAAGGCGTACCGGGTCATGTCGGCGATCCTACGTACCCTGGAGGCGGTGTGACGCCCGGCACAGGCCATACCCGTTCGCCTGCGCGAGCGGCTTCGGTAAGGATAGGAAGCCAAGCTAATTACTTACCGACCTGACGACGGGGACAAACGAGTGGCAGGGCAGACCGCCGGCGACGAGCCGGCCAAACCGGGGATCACGGGCCGCGACGTGCTCGCCCGCGGTGCACGGGTGATGTGGCGCGGGATCCGGGACGAGCCTCGCCTGTTCGTCATCGCCGTCGTGGGCAGCTGCCTGTTCGGCGCGCTGGTCATCGGGCAGGCCAAAGTGATCGGCTGGCTGGTCGAGGACCTCGTGGTGCCCGCCACCACCGGCGGCGAGGTCGCCGCCGACGTGCTGGTGCTCGGCCCGTCGGTGCTGATCGCGATGGGGCTGGGCAGGGTGGTGGCCATCTTCGGCCGCCGGCTCGGCGCGGGCTTCATGCAGTTCGCCCTGCAGGCCAGGTATCGCCACGCGGTGACCGGCCGCTACCTGCGGCTGCCGGTCTCCTGGCACCAGCGCCACGCCACCGGCACGCTGCTGTCCAACGCCAACTCCGACGTCGAGGCCGCCTGGTTCCCGGTAGCCCCGCTGCCGTTCGCGGTCGGCACCGTGTTCATGCTGGTCACCGCAGTGATTGTGCTGTTCGCCGTGGACTGGGCGCTGGCCCTGGTCGGGCTGGTCGTCTTCCCGGTGCTGTTCGTGATGAACGTGGTCTTCTCCCGCCGGATGGCTCCGCGCCAGGCCCACGCGCAGCACATGCGGGCCGAGGTCGCCGCGATCGCGCACGAGAGCTTCGACGGCGCGCTCGTGGTCAAGACGATGGGCCGCGAAGACCTGGAGACCCGCCGCTTCGCCCAGCGGGCCGGCGAGCTGCGCGACGCGCTGATCAGCGTCGGCCGGCTGCGCGGGCTGTTCGATCCGCTGATGGAGTCGCTGCCGTTCCTCGGCACGCTGCTGGCGCTGCTGGTCGGCGCGTGGCGGCTGGACCAGGGCGCGATCGAGCTGGAGCAGCTGGTGCAGGTGACCTTCCTGTTCACCGTGCTGGCGTTCCCGGTGCGGGCCATCGGCTGGGTGCTCGGCGACCTGCCTCGCTCGGTCGCGGGCTGGGACCGGGTCGAGCACGTGCTGGAGTCGACCGGGCAGATGCCGTACGGCACGCAGCGCCTGCCCGGGACCGGCGCGGCCGAACTGAGCTTCCGCAACGTGGACTTCGCGTACGAGCCGGCGCAGCCGGTGCTGCACGACGTGACCTTCACCCTGCCCGCCGGGCGCACCGTGGCGCTGGTCGGACCGACCGGTTCCGGCAAGTCGACCATCGCGACCCTGGCCGCTCGCCTGCTCGACCCCGACCAGGGGCAGATCGCCCTCGACGGGGCCGACGTGCGCGGACTCACCGCGGCGTCGCTGGCCGGGACCGTCGCGCTGGTGCCGCAGATCGCGTTCGTCTTCGACGACACGGTGCGCGGCAACGTCGCGCTGGACCGGCCCGGCGTCGACGACGACCGGGTGGCGCAGGCGCTGGCCACGGCGCAGGCCGACACGTTCGTCGCGCGGTTGCCCGAGCACCTGGACACTCAGCTCGGTGAGCGCGGCACGTCGTTGTCGGGCGGGCAGCGCCAGCGGCTCACGCTGGCCCGGGCGCTGGCCGGGCAGCCGCGGCTGCTCGTGCTCGACGACGCGACCAGCGCCGTCGACCCGCGAGTGGAGGCGCGCATCCTCGCCTCGCTGCGCGAGTCCGCGCACACCGCCACGATCCTGGTCGTCGCGTACCGCCGGGCGACCATCGCGCTCGCCGACGAGGTCGTCTACATCGAGTCCGGCCGCGTGGTCGCGACCGGCACGCACGAACAGCTGCTGGCCACGGTGAGCGGATACGCAGACCTGGTCACCGCGTACGAGAAGGCCGAGGAGGAGCGCGAGCGCGAGCGCGTCTACGACGACGCCGACGTGTCCGCGACCGCTGAGCAAGAGGGGGTCGCCGCGTGAGCGAGCGGAGCGAGGAGAAGGCGTGAGCGCGTCAGCTGTCACCGAGAACGGCCGGTCCGAGTCGGCCTGGGCGACCTTCCGGCGGGGGGTGTCGCTGTCGCCCGAGCTCAAGGCGGGGCTGGCCGGCACGCTCGGGCTGGCGCTGGTGGCGATGATCGGCCGGGCGGCGGTGCCGGTCGCGGTGCAGCAGGGCATCGACCGCGGGCTGGGCGTCGAGACCGGCCACCTCGACATGGGTGTGATCGCGGCCGTCGTCGCCGTCACCGCGCTGATCCTGGTGATCACCACGGCCTGCGGCTACTTCATGATGCGGCGGTTGTTCACGGTCAGCGAGACCGCGCTGGCCAACATCCGGGTGCGCACGTTCCGGCACATCCACGACCTGTCCATGCTGCACCAGCAGTCCGAGCGCCGCGGGACCATGGTGTCCCGGGTGACCAGCGACGTCGACTCGATCACGCAGTTCATCCAGTGGGGCGGCGTGATCCTCATGGTCAACGGCGGCCAGCTGGTGGTCACCACGATCGTGATGGCGTTCTATTCGTGGCAGCTCACGCTGGTGGTGCTGGCCGCGTTCCTGCCCGCGGTGATCGTCATCCGGGCGTTCCAGAAGCGGCTGTCCGGCGCGTACGCCGAGAACCGCAAGCGGATCGGCGTGATGCTCGGGGCGATTTCCGAGTCCGTGGTGGGCGCGTCGGTGATCCGGGCGTACGGCGTCTCGGCGCGCAGCGGCGCGAAGCTGTCCGAGACCATCGACGACTACCAGCACGCGCAGCGCCGAGCCCTGCGCATCAGCGTCACCAGCTTCTCCACCGGCGAGATCGCGGCCGCGCTGGCGCTGGCGTCGGTGGTGCTGGTCGGCGTCCGGCTCGGCGTCGCGGGCCAGATCACCCTCGGCGAGATGACCGCGTTCCTGTTCCTGGTGACGCTGTTCATCCAGCCGGTGCAGATCGCCACCGAGGTGCTCAACGAGGCGCAGAACGCGGTCGCGGGCTGGCGGCGGCTGCTGGACGTCATGGACCTCAAGCCGGACGTCGCCGACCCCGCCGAGCAGGGCGTGGACCTGCCGGACGGCCCGCTGGACGTCAGCTTCGAGCGGGTCAGCTTCAGCTACCCGATCGACGGCGAGCCCGGCCCGCGGGTGCTGCACGAGGTGCACCTCGACATCGTCGCGAAGACCCGGGTCGCCGTGGTCGGCGAGACCGGCAGCGGCAAGACCACGTTCGCGAAGCTGCTCACCCGCCTGATGGACCCGAGCGAAGGCCGGGTGCTGCTGTCCGGCACCCCGCTGACCGACGTGCGGTTCGGCTCGCTGCGCAGCCGCGTGGTGATGGTCCCCCAGGACGGCTTCCTGTTCGACGCGACGGTCGCCGAGAACGTGCGCTTCGCCCGCCCCGACCTCACCCAGGCTCAGCTGGAGCAGGCCTTCACCGACCTGGGCCTGCTCGACTGGGTCCAGGGCCTGGCCCACGGCCTGGACACCCCCGTCGGCGAACGAGGCGAGGCCCTCAGCGTCGGCGAACGCCAGCTCGTCGCCCTGGCCCGCGCCTACGTGGCCGACCCCGACCTCCTGGTCCTCGACGAGGCCACCAGCGCCGTCGACCCCGCCACCGAGGTCCGCCTCCAACGCACCCTCGACGCGGTCACCCGAGGCCGCACCACGGTCGCCATCGCCCACCGCCTCTCCACCGCCCAAGCCGCCGACGAGGTCATCGTCGTCGACAAGGGCGTAGTGATCCAACGAGGCCACCACGACACCCTCGTCACCGCCGAGGACTCCGTCTACGCCAAGCTCTACGCCTCCTGGCTCGAACAGACCCGCTGACCCCAGACCGCGACGATCTTGCGCGAACTGTTGGGGACCTGCCCGTCACGGGCGTGTCATACCCACGGTTCAAGCAAGATCGTCGCGGTTTCGGCGGGTCAGCGGGAGTAGAACTCGACGACGAGTTGCTCGTCGCAGATGACGGGGATCTCGGTGCGTTGCGGCTCGCGGGTGAGGGTGGCGCGCAGGTCGGTCAGGCTCACCTCGAGGTAGGGGGCCGTGGGGCCGTCGAGGTGGGCGCCGGCGGCGGCGATCTGGAACGGGGGCTTGGCGCGGCTGCGCTCGCGGACGGTGATGGTCTGCCAGGGCTTCACGCGGTACGAGGGGCGGTCCACCTTCTGGCCGTCCACGGCGATGTGGCCGTGGCCGACTGCCTGGCGGGCCTGGTAGATGGTGCGGGCGAAGCCGGCGCGCAGCACCAGGGCGTCGAGGCGGCACTCCAGGGCGATCAGCAGGGTCTCGCCGGTCTTGCCGGAGCTGCGGGCGGCCTTGTCGAACTGGTTGCGCAGCTGGGTCTCGCTGATGAAGTACTGGTGGCGCAGGCGCTGCTTCTCCAGCAGCCGGACCTGGTAGTCGGAGGGCTTCTTGCGAACCCGCCCGTGCACGCCCGGCGGGAACGGCCGGCGCTCGAAGTACTTCACGCACTTACGGGTCAGCGGGATGCCGAGTGCCCGGGACAGCTTCGCCTTGGGCCGCGCTTGGTTCACGAGGGTGCCTCCAACGTCCGAACGTCATAGGTTAGGCTCGCCTAACGAAGGTAAGCCTAACCGATGTTGGAGGACCGCCGTGCCGCACCCCGCCGAGATCGCCCGCACCCTGACCGCCGGCCGCCTGCCCGGCGTGGCCCAGGTGCCGTTCCACGCCAGCCCGTACCGGGTGCGCCACGCCACCGACCACGAAGGACGCCCGATGCTGCTGTGCCGCGAGGGCGGCCGGCTCGACAGCGCGCTGCGCCCGCGCGACGGGGAGGGCGACGACACCGCCGTCGTGCTCGCGGTGGGGGAGTCCCGCGGGGCGCGAGTCTGGGTGTCGGGCTGGGCCACCGCGCTGGAGGGCATCGAGGCCCGCGCCGCGGCCCTGGAGTTCGCCGCGGTGAACCCGGTCAGCGACCTGCTCGACGTGGACCGGGGCTTCCGGCTGTACCGGATGGACGTCGCCGAGGTGCGGCTGGAGTGCCCGGCCGGGCACCTGACCGAGATCGACGTCGAGGACTACGCGGCGGCCGAGCCCGCGGCCTCGGTGGCCTGACCGGCCCTGGCGCACCCCGGGCCGGTGGCCCCGGCCTGGGTGCCGCGTCACGGCAGGATCGCTTCGCCCTGGCCGAGGTCGCCGGTGATGTAGCGCTGCAGGTTCGGCGCGACGGCGGCGACCACCTGGTCGGCCGACAGCGAGGCCAGCGGTTCGAGCTTCATGATGTATCGCATCAGGGCCAGCCCGCTGATCTGGCTGGCGACCAGCGAGGCGCGCAGCGGGGCGTCCGCCGTGTCGAGCTTCAACTCGGTCTGCACCCGGCGCAGGATCTGCGTGGTCAGGAACTCGCGCAGCAGGCGCATGGTCCACTCGTTGCTCATCGCGGAGCGGACCAGCGACGCCCCGATCGCCCCGACCGGCGAGTCCCAGATCGTCACGAAGACGCGCGCCAGGCGTACCCCCGCCTCGTCCTTGCCCCCCGCCACGACCTGCTCGATCAGCTCCCGCGGGTCCATCGGGAACTGCATCGTGGCGACGAAGAGCTGTTCCTTGGTGCCGAAGTAGTGGTGCACCAGGGCCGGGTCGACCTCGGCCGCGGCGGCGATGGCGCGCATCGTCGCGGCGTCGAAGCCCTTCTCCGCGAAAAGCTCGCGCGCCGCGGCCAGGATGGCCTCGCGGGTGTCGGGGTTGCCCGGCCGGCGCCCGGTGCGGCTGCGCTTCATCTCGCCCTTCCTCGGTACGCGGCGCGTCCCCGGCCTGCCGAAGGCGGCCTGCCGGGGACGTCCGTGCTCGTCGGTGACGATTCTTCCGGACGGGCCGGGCGGGTGGTGTCAGGGGGTGCGGCGGCGCAGCGTGCCCGCCGCGGCGACCAGCGCCACCACCACCGCACCGGCGACGATGGCGAAGTCACGCCACATGGTGCCGGTCGGCTCGGCGTGCGCGCCGACCTCCTGCAACGCCTCGACCGCGTACGTCAGCGGCAGCACGTCGCTGATCGCCTGCAGCCAGCCCGCCATCAGCTCGCGCGGCACGAACAGCCCGCACAGCAGCAGCTGCGGCACCGCGAGCACCGGCATGAACTGCACCGCCTGGAACTCCGTCTTGGCGAACGCGCTGGCCAGCAGGCCGAGCGCCATGCCCAGCACCGCGTTGGCCACCGCGATCATCACGACGTACCCGGCCGCGCCCTGGGTGTCCAGGTCGAGCAGCAGGTACGCGAGCCCGGTCGCGAAGCCCGCCTGCACCGCCGCGGCCACCCCGAAGGCGAGGCCGTAGCCGAAGAGCAGGTCGGTCTTGCGCAGCGGGGTGGTCAGCAGCCGCTCCAGCGTGCCGGTGGTGCGCTCGCGCAGCATGGCGATGCTGGTGATCAGGAACATGATGATGAACGGGAAGATGCCCAGCATGATCAGTGCGATGTGGTCGAAGACGCCCGCCTGGCTGTCGTACATGAAGTAGAGCAGCGTCAGCAGCAGGGTCGGCACGGCCACCAGCATCGCCACGGTACGGCGGTCGTGGCGCAGCTGGCGCAGGATACGCCCGGTGGTGTGCAGCAGGATCATGACGGGACCTCGCTCGCTTCGCCGGTGGCGCGCGGGGCGGGCACGCCGCCCTGACGCCGGATCAGGGTGAGGAAGGCCTGGTCCAGGTCGTCCGTGCCGGCGGACGCCTTGACCGCGGCGGGAGTGTCGTCGGCGATCAGCAGGCCCTCGCGGATGAGCAGCAGCCGGTCGCAGCGGTTGGCCTCGTCCATCACGTGGCTGGACACCACCAGGGTCGAGCCGCGCTCGGCGAGCTCGCGGAACTGCGCCCACAGCTCGTCGCGCAGGACCGGGTCCTGCCCGACGGTCGGCTCGTCGAGGATCAGCACCTTCGGCTTGCTGACGATCGCGCAGGCCAGCGAGGCCCGGCTGCGCTGCCCGCCGGACAGGTTCCCGACCAGCTGCGACGACGCCTCGGCCAGGCCCACGTCCCGCACCGCGGCATCGGCCTCGGCCTGGCCGAGCCCGTAGAGCGCGGCGAAGTAGCGGGCGTTCTCGCGCACCGTCAGGTCGGCGTACACGCTGGGGGCCTGCGTCAGGTAGCCGATCTCCTTGCGCAGCTTCGCGTCGCCCGCCGGGCGGCCCAGCACGGTGACCGTGCCCGAGCGGACCACCTGGACGCCCACGATCGCGCGCATCAGCGTGGTCTTGCCGCTGCCGGACGGCCCGAGCAGGCCGGTCACGCTGCCTTCCGGGATCGTGCAGCTCAGGCCGTGCAGCACGGGCCTGGCTCCCCGGTGTACGACGAGGTCGGCGACCTCGATCGCGGATGTCATGGGGTCCTCCGTAGGAATTCAACGCTTGTTGAACTCAACGGTAGGTGAATTCTGCGCGCCTGGCAATGCGCCGATGTGGACCGCGATCCCGGAGGGCCGCCGAGACGGCCCTCCGGGTTCCGGCTCAGAGTGCGAGCACGCGGTCGAGGAAGTTCTTGTAACCGCGCATGGCGATCCGCATCGCCTCGGTGTCCGGGGCCGCGCCGTGGCGCGGGTCCAGGTCGCCCTGCTCCGCCAGCAGCTGCGCGGCCAGCGCCGACACCGCCTCGCTGACCAGCGCCTGCGCGTCGTTCAGCGCCGACTCGGGCTCGTCCACGAACCGGGTCTGCACCTCGCGCCACGCGTCGCGGAAGCGCTGCGCCTGCTCCGCCTCCCACACCGCGATCGGCGTCTCCGTCACGTCCCCCGGCCGCAACGCGGTCGCGGTCGGCGCCACCTGGGCCACGTCCGACTCCTCGTCGTCGTTCTCGTCGTCGTCGTCCTCGGCCGCGGCGTCGATCCCCCCGACCGGCGCCACCTCCGCCTCGTCGGCGACCTCGTCGGCGACCTCGGCGGACGCCTCCTCGACGGCCGGCTCCGCGACCTCCTCGGCCGGAACTTCGACCGGCTCCATCACGGCGTCGACGATGTCGTCGTCCTCGTCGGCTTCGGTCGCCTCGGCCACCAGGTCGGCTTCGGCTTCGGTCGCATCGTCCGCTTCGGCCTCCGCGTCCACCTCTGCGACGTCCTCAGCCTGCGCGACGTCGTCGGCCTCCGCGTCCACCTCCGCGTCCGCGTCGGCGTCCGCGTCCACCTGCGCGTCGGCTTCCGCTTCCGGCTCCTCGTCGTCGTCCGCGGCGTCCCCGGTCTCGGCCGTCTCGTCGGCTTGCGCGTCGGCCGCCTCGACCGCGTCCTCGTCGTCCTCGTCGTCAGCCTCGGCGGACTCGGCCAGGTCGGTCTCGGCGGACTTGCCGCCGTCGGCCTGCCCGTCGATCGCGGCCTCGTCCACGCCCTCCAGGGACTCGTCGGCGTCGGCCCGCGCGTCAGCCGTCGCGTCGGCGGCGGCCTCCTCGGCGGTGTCCTCGGCTTCGGCGTCGACGTCGGTCGCCGTTTCGGCGGCCTCCGCGTCGTCCGCGTCGTCCGCGTGGGCTTCGAGCCCATCGTGGCTCTCGTCGTCGGCCTGCGCCTCGGGCTCGTCGCCCTCGGCCTGGGCCTCGGGCTGGTCGTCGCCGTCCGTCTCCGCCTCGGCGTCGGTGGGCTCCGCTGCCGCGGTGTCCGCCTCGGCTTCGGGAGACTCGTCGGCGTCGGCCGTCCCGTCAGGGGTGTCGTCCGCGTCGGCTGCCGCCTGCGGAGCGTCGTCCTCGTCGGACTGCTCCTCGTCCACGTCGGCTTCCGCCTGCGGGGTCTCGTCGTCGGCTTCGGCTGCCGGCTCCTCGGGGCCGTCGGCCGTCTCGTCGGCCCTCGGGGCGAGGGTGGGCAGCTCGCTGGTCTGGGCCAGCAGCGCGGCCTGCTGGTGCGGGCTCAGCTGCAGGGTGGGCTCGAGCTCGTCGGCGGCCTCGGCCGCGGGCGCCGGCTGCTGCGCCGGTGGGATGAAGGTGGGGATGTGCGCCGGGAGCGGCGCGAAGTGGGGGTTGGTCATGCGATTCCTCGGCTCTCGCGGTGGGGGAGAGCGCCCGCGGGCGCTGCGCGCAGATGCCCGACAAGGTACCGCCGGGCTGCCCGTTCTCGCTTCCTCCCAGCGTCCAAAACTGTGACCGGGGCCACCATGATCACTCGACGTGCCTGGCAGTCGTGGGTGAGCCGGACCAAGATACGCACGAATGCCTGGCAAGTCGGACGATCATGGTGGAAGCGGACGGCGGTGAGACGTCGGCCGCACCGGCGCGGCGGCGCGGCAGGCGGTGAGGGAGAATTCGCTTGTGTCAGGGACCGAGCAGCTGGATCCGCGGATCGCCAACCGTCTGAAGCGTGATCGCGACGGGCTCGTCGCGGCCGTCGTGCGCCAGTACGACACCGGTGAGGTGCTGATGCTGGCCTGGATGGACGACGAGGCGCTGCGCCGCACGCTGTCCACCGGCCGGGCCACCTACTGGTCGCGCAGCCGCGGGGAGTACTGGGTGAAGGGCGCGACCTCCGGCCACCACCAGTTCGTGAAGTCCGTGGCGCTGGACTGCGACGGTGACGCGCTGCTGGTCAGCGTGGATCAGGTCGGCCCGGCGTGCCACACCGGCACCCGCACCTGCTTCACCGACGAGCTCCCGGTCGAGGCCGGAGCCGAGCGGAGCGAGGTGACGGCGTGAGCGCCGCGAGCAGTGGGACGGTCAGCCCCGACCTGGCCGGGTTCCGGGCGCGGGCGGCCCGTCGCCGGGTGGTGCCGGTGACGCGCCGGCTGCTGGCCGACGCGGAGACGCCGGTCGGCGTGTACCGCAAGGTGGCCGGGGGACCGGGGACCTTCCTGCTGGAGTCCGCCGAGCAGGGCGCGGGCGCGGCGGGCACGGCCTGGTCGCGCTACTCGTTCATCGGGGTGCGCAGCCTGGCGACGCTGACCGAGCGCGGCGGGCAGGCGCACTGGCTGGGCAGCCCCCCGGACGGCGTGCCGGTCAAGGGCGACCCGGTGAGCGTGCTCCGGGCCACCGTCGCCGCGCTGACCGGCCCCGACGCCGACGACGAGGGGCTGCCGCCGCTGACCGGGGGACTGGTCGGCTTCCTGTCGTACGACCTGGTGCGCCGGTTCGAGCGGCTGCCGCGACTGGCCGACGACGATCTGCACGTGCCGGAGCTGGGCCTGTTCCTGGCCACCGACCTGGTGGTGCTGGACCACTTCCTGGGCCAGGCGATCGTGGTCGCCAACGCGGTGCTGCCCGAGCACGCCGACGACGAGCAGATCGCGGCGGCCTACCACCACGCGATCGGCCGGCTCGACGCGATGACGACGGCGCTGTCCCGGCCCACGCCGCCGATGATCTCCACGGTGACCGCGGTGCGGCCCGCCGAGCTGGTGTCGCGCACCCCGTCCGGCGAGTTCGGCAAGGCGGTGGAGGTCGCCAAGGAGGCGATCCGGGCCGGCGACTGCTTCCAGATCGTGGTCTCGCAGCGCTTCGAGACACGCACCGAAGCCGACCCGCTCGACGTCTACCGGGTGCTGCGGGCCACCAACCCCAGCCCGTACATGTACCTGCTGCGCTTCGACGACTTCGACATCGTCGGGTCGTCCCCCGAGGCCCACGTGAAGATCGCCAAAGGCGACGACGGCGTACGCCGCGCGCTGCTGCACCCGATCGCGGGCACCCGGCCGCGGGGCGAGACCCCGGAGGCCGACGCGGCGCTGGCCGCGGAGCTGATCGCGGACCCGAAGGAGCGCTCCGAGCACGTCATGCTCGTCGACCTGGGCCGCAACGACCTGGGCCGGGTGTCGCGCGCGGGCACCGTCGAGGTGCCGGAGTTCGCCACCGTCGAGCGCTACAGCCACGTCATGCACATCGTCTCGACCGTGGTCGGCGAGCTGCGCGAGGGCGTCTCGCCGCTGGACGCGCTGGCCGCCACGTTCCCGGCGGGCACGCTGTCCGGCGCGCCGAAGGTGCGTGCCATGGAGATCATCGAGGAGCTGGAGCCGACCCGGCGCGGCCTGTACGGCGGCACGGTCGGCTACTTCGGCTTCGGCGGCGACCTGGACATGGCGATCGCGATCCGCACCGCGCTGCTGCGCGACGGCGTCGCGTACGTGCAGGCCGGGGCCGGGGTGGTGGCCGACTCCGATCCGGCCGCCGAGGAGCTGGAGACGCAGAACAAGGCGATGGCCGTGCTGGCCGCGATCGCCACCGCGCAGACCCTGCGGGCCGCCCGATGACCGCCGACCCGCACGCCGCGGCTCCCGTGAGTGACCGCGGGGCGGAACCGGTGGCGGCGGACGAGGGGCGGCGCGCCCGCTCCCGGCGTACCCGATGGATCGTGGTCGTGGTGCTCGCGGCCCTGGTGACGTTGTGGTTCGTGCCCGGCGGCGCGGTGTCGTGGGTGCGTCCCGCGCTGCTCGCGCTCGCCGCGGGCGTGGTCGCGGTCTGGTACTGGCGGCGCTCCGGCAGCCACGCCCGGCGCACGGCACCGGCCGCGCCGCGCGCCGAGGACACCCGCGACCTGTGGGACGCACTCGACCGGGGCGAGGACCTCACCGATGATCCGCGGGTCTGACCGGGCGCTGATCGTCCGGGTGGACACCGGCACCGCCGAGCTGATCCCCGACCCGGACCTGCCCGACGCCTGGCTGCTGAAACTCAACGGCACCGCGCAGTCGCACGTCGACCTCAACGACCCGACGCTGATCGCGTTCGACTACATCCGCCGCTTCGCCGACGTCATCGACGCGGTCGCCCCGCCCGGCGCGCTCGACGTGCTGCACCTCGGCGGCGGCGCGCTCACCCTGCCCCGCTGCCTCTCGGCGATGCGCCCCGGCAGCGGCCAGCGCGTAGTCGAACTGGACCGCGCCCTCGCCGACCTGATCACCACCCGCCTGCCACTGGACGACCCCGACATCGAGCTGGTCATCGCCGACGCCCGCGCCGCCCTGGAACAGGCCGACCCCGCCTCGGCCGACGTGATCGTCGCCGACATCTTCACCGGCAACAAGGTCCCCCCGCACGTCAGCACCGTCGAGTTCGCCCAGGCCGCACGCCGTGTCCTACGCCCCGGCGGCTGGTACCTCGCCAACATCATGGACGTGGCCCCCCTGACCACCGCCCGCCGGCAGGCCGCCACCCTACGCGAGGTCTTCACCCAGGTGGCCGTCGTCGCCGACGCCGCCCTGCTCCGGGGCAGAGGCACCGGCAACCTCCTCATGGTCGCCGGCGAGGACCCCGACGGCATCCGCAAACTCACCCGGCGCATAGCCGCCGACCCCACCCGGGCCCGCGTCGAACACGGCCCCCGCCTCGCCGACTTCATCCGCACCGCCCAGCCCAGACGCGACGGGTAACCCCCGCGATCGGCTGAGAGGCCGATCGCCGCGTCCGCCGGAGGCGGACGCCAGAAGCAGAGCATTATGCACTAGCCCAATTGGTGAGGCACGCCATACCCCGTTCACCTTGCGCGGTGGGGCAGTGCCTAGAGTCTGGCCATGGCATCCGACGAGCTGAGCAGCATGGAGCCTGGCGAGCCGGCCCCGAGCGCATCGATGCGAGACAGCGGCGGCAGCGTGCTCGACGAGATCATCGCGGGGGTCCGTGAGGACGTCGAGGCGCGCCAGAACCAGGTCTCCATGGACGAGATCAAGAAGCGCGCGGCGGCTGCCGCGCCACCCCTGGACGCGTACGCGGCGCTGCGCCGTTCCGGCGTCGGTGTGATCGCCGAGGTCAAGCGCTCGTCGCCCTCCAAGGGCGCGCTGGCGGAGATCCCGGACCCGGCGGAGCTGGCCGCGGAGTACGAGGCGGGCGGCGCCCGCGCGGTGAGCGTGCTGACCGAGGGCCGCTGGTTCGGCGGTTCGCTGGACGACCTGGCCGCGGTGCGGGCGCGCCTGCAGATTCCGGTGCTGCGCAAGGACTTCATCTGCTCGGCGTACCAGGTGCACGAGGCGCGGGCGTACGGCGCGGACCTGGTGCTGCTGATCGTGGCGGCGCTGGAGCAGAAGGTGCTGACGGGCCTGCTGGACCGCATCGAGTCGCTGGGCATGACCCCGCTGGTCGAGGTGCACACCGAGGAGGAGGCGGACCGGGCCCTGGAGGCCGGTGCCCGCGTCATCGGCGTGAACGCCCGCAACCTGCGCACACTTGAGGTGGACCGGACGGTGTTCGAGCGGATCGCACCCGGCCTGCCCAACAGCGTCCTCAAGATCGCCGAGTCGGGGGTGCGGGGTCCGCTGGACCTGATCAAGTACGCCTCGGCGGGCGCGGACGCGGTGCTCGTCGGGGAGGGCCTGGTGACCCAGAAGAGCCCGCGCGACGCGGTCGCCGAACTCGTCAACGCCGGCAACCACCCCGCAACGCCGCGGCCGACCCGCTGACGCTTCGCTGGACCGCCCCGAGCCTTCGGGGCGGCGTACGCCGAAGGAGGGGCACATGCTGCCCGACGACAGGGGCCACTTCGGCCCGTACGGCGGCCGGTTCGTCCCGGAGGCGCTGATCGCGGCGCTGGACGAGCTGGACGCGCACTACCGCAAGGCGATGGCGGACCCCGAGTTCACCGGCGAATTCGAGCGGATGCTGCGCGAGTACGCGGGCACCCCGTCCCTGCTGTACGACGCCACGCACCTGTCGGCCCACGTCGGCGACGTGCGCATCCTGCTCAAGCGCGAGGACCTCAACCACACGGGCGCGCACAAGGTGCGCAACGTGCTCGGCCAGGCCCTGCTGACCAAGCGCATGGGCAAGGGCCGGGTCATCGCCGAGACCGGCGCGGGTCAGCACGGCGTCGCCAGCGCGACCGCCGCGGCGTACCTCGACCTCGAGTGCGTGGTCTACATGGGCGAGGTCGACACCAAGCGGCAGGCCCTGAACGTGGCCCGGATGAAGATGCTCGGGGCGACGGTCATCCCGGTGACGACCGGCTCGCGCACCCTGAAGGACGCCATCAACGAGGCGCTGCGCGACTGGGTCACCAACGTCGACGACACCCACTACCTGCTGGGCACCGCGGCGGGCCCGCACCCGTTCCCGGCGATGGTGCGCGACTTCGTGCGTGGCATCGGTGTCGAGGCGCGGGCGCAGTGCCTGGCACAGACCGGCGCGCTGCCGGACGCGGTCGCGGCCTGCGTGGGCGGCGGCTCCAACGCGATCGGCATGTTCCACGCGTTCGTCCCCGACGAGGCGGTGCGGCTGTACGGCTTCGAGGCCGGCGGCGACGGTATCGAGACCGGCCGGCACGCGGCGAGCATCACCGGCGGCAGCCACGGCGTGCTGCACGGCTCCCGGTCGTACCTGCTGCAGGACGACGACGGCCAGACCATCGAGTCGCACTCGATCTCGGCGGGGCTGGACTACCCGTCGGTCGGCCCCGAGCACGCCTGGCTGCACGACCAGGGCCGGGCCCGCTACCAGCCGGTCACCGACGCCGAGGCGATGGACGCGTTCGCGCTGCTGTGCCGCACCGAGGGCATCATCCCGGCGATCGAGAGCGCGCACGCGCTGGCCGGCATGCTGCGCGAGATCCCGGCCCTGCGTCAGGAGCTGGGCCACGAGCCGACGGTGATCGTGAACCTGTCCGGCCGCGGCGACAAGGACATGCACACCGCGGGCGAGTACTTCGGCCTGTTCGACAGCGGGGAAGTGATCGGGTGAGCGCGAGGAGTGAGCGTAGCGAGCCCCGCAGTCGCGAACGAAAGGTGACACAGTGAGCGTCAGCGTCGCTTTCGAGAAGGCGCGGGCCGAGGGGCGGGCGGCCCTGGTCGGCTACCTGCCCGCCGGGTTCCCGTCGGTGGCCGAGGGCATCGCCGCGGTCAAGGCCATGATCGAGTCCGGGGTCGACCTGGTGGAGATCGGCCTGCCGTACTCCGATCCGGTTATGGACGGCCCGGTCATCCAGCGGGCCACCGAGCAGGCGCTGGCCGGGGGTGTGCGCACCCGCGACGTGCTGCACACCGTCGAGGCCGTCTCCGGCGCGGGCGTGCCCGTGCTGATCATGAGCTACTGGAACCCGATCGAGAAGTACGGCGTCGACGCGTTCGCCCGGGACCTGGCCGCCGCCGGCGGCTCCGGCCTGATCACCCCGGACCTGATCCCCGACGAGGCGCAGGAGTGGCTGGCCGCCTCCGAGGCGCACAAGCTCGACCGGATCTTCCTGGTCTCCCCGTCGTCGACGGATGAGCGCATCGCGATGACCGTGGCGCACTGCCGCGGCTTCGTGTACGCCACCGCGGTCATGGGTGTCACCGGGGCCCGCGACAGCACCTCCAGCGCCGCCCCGACCCTGGTCGCCCGGGTCAAGGCCGCCGCGGGCAACCTGCCCGTCGGCGTCGGCCTCGGCGTGCGCAGCGGCGCCCAAGCCGCCGAGGTCGGCGCGTACGCCGACGGCGTCATCGTCGGCAGCGCCCTCGTCTCGGCCCTCGCCGACGGCGGCCTCCCCGCCCTCCGCACCCTCACCCAAGACCTCCGCTCCGGCCTCACCCCCTAGGCTTTACCGGGTCGATCATGAACTTATGGCAGGGTTCGACGGTGTGTCGCCGCCATAACTTCATGATCGACCGAGTGGGTGGCGGGCGCGGCGCTGGCATGGGTGTGTTTCGATCGGCCGTGACTGAACGCGGCGACGGGCCCAGCGGCTTCCGGTAGCTGCCAGGAATGACCTGGCGGCTACCGGAAGGAGCCGCTTTGTCCCGTTCTGTCCGGACATTTCTCCATGAATCACCAGCGGACGACGCCCGCCACACTGCCTGCGCTGCGGGTGGCCGAGCTTTGCGATCTGCGATACAGCCATGCCTGCCTGCGCGACGCCCGCCGGGAGGGGCGCCGTCCACGGCCGCAGCGTCTGCGCCACCGGGTGGAGGTCCACCGTTTTGCCCGCTGGCGTCCCGGTGACGCCGACGCGGGCCGCTTCGCCCGCGAGGAGGAGCGCAAGGCCCGCCAGCGCCTGCGCCGCGCCCTCCGCATGGCCGTGCGCGACCCGCACCACCCCGACCTCGACATCCCCCCGTTCCACCACCGCAACGGCGCCCAGTGGCTCGTCTGACCGGAATCCGTCAGATCGATCATGAAGTTAGGCCGGCGACACGCCGTCGAACCCGCCCATAAGTTCATGATCAGCCGAAATGAGGGGACGGGCGGGGGTGTGGAGTTGGGGGGTGGGGGCGGTAGGGTTCTGGCTCGTGAACCTCGCCTCCATCCCGTCCCCGTCCACGGCGGTCTGGCAACTCGGACCCGTGCCGCTGCGGGCGTACGCGCTGTGCATCATCGCGGGCATCGTGCTCGCCTGCATCGTCACCGACCGGCGGATGCGCAGCCGGGGTGCCCCGCCGTGGGCCGTGCTCGACATCGCCGTGTGGGCGGTGCCGTTCGGCATCGTCGGCGCGCGCATCTACCACGTGCTCAGCTCGCCCGACGCGTACTTCGGCGCGGGCGGCGACCTGGTCAAGGCGCTCTACATCTGGGAGGGCGGCCTCGGCATCTGGGGCGGCGTCGCGGGTGGCGCGGTCGGCGCCTGGCTGGCCTGCCGCCAGCTCGGCATGTCGTTCAGCTTCGTGGCCGACACCATCGCGGTCGGGCTGCCGCTGGCGCAGGCCGTGGGCCGGCTCGGCAACTGGTTCAACAACGAGCTGTACGGCGGCAAGACCGACCTGCCGTGGGGCCTGCAGGTGCACGTCATGTCCGACACCCAGCCCGGCCAGGCCATGCTCGGCCCGGACGGCGAGCCCGAGCTGCGGGAGGGCCTCTACCACCCGACGTTCCTCTACGAGCTGCTGTGGAACCTCGGCGTCGCCGGTGTCGTGTACGCCCTCGACAAGCGCTTCAAGTTCGGCCGCGGCCGCGCCTTCGCGTTGTACGTGATGCTGTACACCCTGGGCCGCGGCTGGATCGAGGCGATGCGCACCGACACCGCCACGATGATCGGCGGCATGCGCCTCAACGTCTGGACTTCAATCATCGTCTTCCTCGGCGCGGCGGCGTTCTTCTTCCTCCGCAAGGGCCCGCAGGAGTTCCTGATCCCGAACGTCGACGCCGACGGCGAGCCCGTCAAGGGCTTCACCATCGTCACCGAGGCGCAGTACCAGGCCTTCCTGGCCGACGGCACCCGCCCCGACGCCGCCGCCCCGGGCGACGGCGGCGAGGACGGCGACAGCACGCCGAAGGCCGTGTCGGACGAGTTCGACGACCCCTCCGACAGCGCTGCTGACCAGGGCTCGGACTTGTCCGCGCAGAAGACCTCCTCGACGAAGGACTGAGCGATGCGCAGCGCGGTGGTGGTCGGTGCGGGCGTCGGCGGCCTCGCCACGGCGGGGGCGCTCGCGCGCACCGGCTGGCGGGTCACCCTGCTGGAGCGGGCGGACCGGCTGCGGGCCGACCCCGCCGCGCTGCTGCTGTGGCCCAACGCCGTCGCCGCGCTGCGCTCCCTCGGGCTCGGCGGCGGCCTGGCCGCCATCGCGACGCCCGTCCCGTCCGGCGGGCTGCGCCGGGCCGACGGGCAGTACCTCGCCCAGCCGACGCCCGGCACCGCGCAGGCCGTGGTCGTGCACGCCGAGGACCTGCACGACACGTTCATCGCGGGGCTCGGCGACCAGATCGAGATCCGCACCGGCATCACCGTGCGCAGCATGCACGCCCGTCCCGGGGACCGGCCGGCGGTCGGCGACGGCCGGCACACCTGGGAGGCCGACGTCATCGTCGCCGCAGACGGGGCCGACAGCACGCTGCGGGCTCGGCTCGCGCCGCAGTCGATCGCGGTCAGCTCCGGCTATGCCGCCTGGCGCGCGGTCATCCCCTGGTATCGCGCCCCGAAGCTGCCTGACGACCTGGTGCTGGCCGGGGAGACGCTGGGCGGCGGCTACCGCTTCCTGGCCGCCTCGCTCGGTGACCGGGGCAGTTCCGGCGCGTCCAGCCGGGGCGGCATCTACTGGACCGCCACCGTCGCCGGCGCGGCCCGCCCGGAGTCGAAGGCCACCCAGCTGACGCTGCTCAAGCGCTGGTTCGCCGGCTGGCACGCCCCGATCGCGGACCTGCTGGCCGCGACCGAGCCCGACGACCTGGTGCAGCAGGACGGCCGCCAGCTGCGCCCGCTACCCAACGAACTGGCCTTCCCGATCGGCACCGGCGGCTTCGCGCTCGTCGGCGACGCCGCCCACGCCATGCCGCACCACCTCGCCCAGGGGGCCGGGCTGGCCCTGGAGGACGCGGCCACGCTGCGCTCCCTGTTGCACCCGGCGATCCCCGGGCCGGGCTGCAACGCCGCGCTCGCCGCGTACTCGGCCGCCCGCCGCTCCCGCGCCGCCCAGGTGGTCCGCCAGACCCAGCGTGTCGGCGCGGTGCTCGCCCCGCGCGGCAACCTGGTCACCCGCGCCCGCGACCGCGCCTTCGGCGCGCTGGCCCCCCGTGTCCTGGACCGCGCCGCCACGGTCGCCGCCGACTGGCAGCCCCCGGCCGCCTGACCCTCCGCAGCCTGCCCTCGGGCCCGCCGCGCGGTGCCGCGCCGCGCGGTGCCGCGCCGCGTTGATCATGAACCTATGGCACGGCTCACCGGCGTGTCGTGCCCACAACTTCATGATCACCCGACGGCGCGACAGCAGGCCGGAATCGATCATGAGGTTAGGTCGAAGACACGCCGTCGAACCGTGCCATAAGTTCATGATCAACGCGTGGAAGTCTGAACGCTCAGAGTTCGGGGCCTTGCATGTCCTTGCGGAGGGCGGTGGCCTTCTCGGTGAGTTTGTCGGCCGCTTCCTTGGCCGACGGCTTGACGTCGGAGGGCTTCTCGCCGGGGTACTTGGGCTGGACCATGGTGTCGCCGCGGTCTTTGGACAGGGCGGCGGTCTCGGCGGCGCGCTGTTCGGCGGCGCGGGTCTTGAGGTGTTCGGAGACTCGGGTGCCCTCTTCCTCGACCTTGTTCAGGGCGCGTTCCCAGCGCTCCCGCATGGGGGCGATGAGGCCGCCGCCGACGCCGACGATGAGGATGCCGGCGATGGTGGCGAGGATGGCGACCAGCACCGGCATGGTGATGGTGGTGGCGACGCCGATCTGGTTGAGCGCGGCGATCACGCCGAACGCGATGATCGCGACCTGGGCGATGCGCCCGACGGCGCGGCCGTACGAGAAGTGCGACAGCGCGTTGGTGATCACGTCGAAGACGGCGTTGGCGATGGCGACCGCGACCACCAGGATCACGCAGGCCACGATGAGCCGCGGCAGCCAGCTGATCACGGTGTCGATGAGGTTGCTGATCGGGTTGGGCCCGAACACGCTGAACGCCAGCTGGAACGTGAACAGCAGCAGCGCGTAGTAGACGAGTTTGCCCACCAGGCCGCTGGGTGTGTACCTGCCGGTCCACCGGTCCATGCCCGTGCGCTGCGCGAGGTGGTTGAACCTGGCTCGGGCCAGGCCCTTGTCGACCAGGCTGCCGATCGCCTTGGCGATGATCCAGCCGACGACCAGGATGGCGGCGCAGGCGAGCACCTTGAGGGCGATGTACGCCAGCGCGCTGAGCAGGACCTGCACAGTGGGATTCACGGTCGTCCACCTTCCGCCATAGCGGAGCCGGTGACGCCCGTCGGCGCGCCCGTCGACCGGCGAGGGCCGTGCCCCGCGTGAGCGGCCCGCGGCAGCGGACCTTCAGCCGCAGACTAAGGCCGGTAACACTGAATATGGGCCGAATGTCGAAACTGCCGTCGGCGGCTGACGTCGGCGGGCCGCCGCCGCGCACCCGAGGTCCCCGGATCACGGCCCCGGCAGCGATCGTCGATGGAGTCGTGGCCGGCCGTCGACGCGTCGTGGGGCGGGCAGCGCGCGGCGGGGGCATTCCCGAGGCGGGCCGTTAACCTCCGCGACGCGCCCGACACGCGGGGGAAATGTGCCCGCCACGGGCTTGAACGCGCGACGGGCAGCGGCCTGGCGCACTCGCGTATGCCTGCTAACTGGGAAGTAGCTTCCCAGTATCTGGACGTGTGATCAATCTGTGTCTGGTGGACACCCAGGGCGTTTAACGTAGACTCAACACTCACAGACTCGTCCCCATGCTCGTGCGACAGCGCGAGAGAGTCCGTGTACCGCTGAACCTGCGGGTTCATTCAAGGGCCGACGTCGTCCCGCTCGGATAGGCACCGCTAAACGAACCCGGCATAGCCCCCGCGCCATCGCTGTCGCGGCATCCAGGCATCCCACCCCGTTCGTGGCCGATACCGATGTTCATTCCCCGTGACGACAGGAGGCCCGGTGGCATCGCCGTACCCGCACCCCCTGCAGCCTGGCATGACGGCCGCTCCGGCCGCGACGCAGCCTGGTATGACCACCGCGCCCGCCGCCGTCGGTCTCTACGACCCGGCCTTCGAGCACGACTCCTGCGGCGTGGCCTTCGTGGCCGACGTGCACGGCCGCCGCAGCCATGACGTGGTGGCCCGCGGCCTGTCCGCGCTGTGCCGCCTGGACCACCGCGGCGCGCGCGGCGCCGAGACCACCACGGGCGACGGCGCGGGCATCCTCATCCAGGTCCCCGACGCCTTCCTGCGCGAGGTGGTCGACTTCCCGCTGCCGCCCGCCGGCCAGTACGTGACGGGCCTGGTCTTCCTGCCCGTCAACGGCGCCGACGAGGCCCGCGCGCTGACCGTGCTGGAGAAGTACGCCCTGGTGGAGGGCGCGCAGATCCTCGGCTGGCGCGACGTGCCGGTGGACGCCGAGGGGCTGGGCGCGACCGCCGACGCCGCACGCCCGCGCATCCGGCAGGTGTTCCTGTCCGCGCACAGCATCTCCGGCCCCCGCTACGGCGAGCCGCTGAGCGGCCTGGAGCTGGAGCGCGTGGCCTACTGCGTGCGCAAGCAGACCGAGCGGGAGAGCCGCGAGCGCGACGTGCCGCTGTACTTCCCGTCGCTGTCCGGCCGCACGATCACCTACAAGGGCATGCTCACGCCCGACCAGCTGGCGTCGTTCTTCCCGGACCTGTCGGACGAGCGCGTGGACAGCGCGATCGCGCTGGTGCACTCGCGGTTCTCCACGAACACGTTCCCGAGCTGGCCGCTGGCCCACCCGTACCGGTTCATCGCGCACAACGGCGAGATCAACACGATCCGGGGCAACAAGAACTGGATGCAGGCCCGTGAGGCGCTGCTGGCCAGCCCGCTGCTGCCGGGCAACCTGCGCCGGCTGTTCCCGATCTGCACGCCGGAGGCGTCGGACTCGGCGAACTTCGACGAGGTTCTGGAGCTGCTGCACCTGACCGGGCGCAGCCTGCCGCACGCGGTGCTGATGATGATCCCGGAGGCGTGGGAGAACGACCCGGTGATGGACCCCGCGAAGCGGGCGTTCTACCAGTTCCACGCCAGCCTGATGGAGCCGTGGGACGGCCCCGCCAGCGTCGCGTTCACCGACGGCACCGTCGTCGGTGCGGTGCTCGACCGCAACGGACTGCGCCCGGGGCGCTGGTGGCGCACCGAGGACGGCCTGGTCGTGCTGGGCAGCGAGGCGGGCATGCTCGACCTCGACCCGGCGACCGTGGTGGCCAAGGGCCGGCTGGAGCCGGGCCGGATGTTCCTGGTCGACACCGCGCAGGGCCGCGTCATCTCCGACGAGGAGATCAAGGGCGAGCTCGCCGCGGAGCAGCCGTACGCCGACTGGCTGCACAGCGGGCTGATGCACCTGGAAGGCCTGCCCGAGCGCGAGCACATCGTCTACACCCACGACTCGGTGCAGCGCCGCCAGCAGACCTTCGGCTACTCCGAGGAGGAGCTGAAGATCCTGCTCGCGCCGATGGCGCGGGCCGGGGCGGAGCCGCTGGGCTCGATGGGCACCGACACCCCGATCTCGCCGCTGTCGAGCCGGCCGCGGCTGCTCTACGACTACTTCCACCAGATCTTCGCGCAGGTCACCAACCCGCCGCTGGACGCGATCCGGGAGGAGATGGTCACCAGCCTCGCGTCGACCATCGGCCCGGAGGGCAACCTGCTCGACCCGGGTCCGACCAGCTGCCGGCAGATCGTGCTGCCGTACCCGGTCATCGACAACGACGAGCTGGCCAAGATCCTCTCGATCGACGAGGACGGCGACCTGCCCGGCTTCAAGGCGGTGCGGGTCTCCGGCCTGTACCCGCTGCGCGACGGCGCGAACGGCCTGCGGGCCCGGCTGACCGAGATCCGCCGGCACGTGTCCGAGGCGATCGAGGACGGCGTGCGCATCCTGGTGCTGTCGGACCGCGACTCCACCGCCGACCTGGCCCCGATCCCGTCGCTGCTGCTCACCGCCGCGGTGCACCAGCACCTGGTGCGGGAGCAGACGCGCACCCAGGTGGCGCTGGTCGTCGAGTCCGGCGACTGCCGCGAGGTGCACCACGCGGCGGTGCTGGTCGGCTTCGGCGCGGCCGCGATCAACCCGTACCTGGCCTTCGAGAGCGTCGAGGACCTGATCACCACCGGCATCCTGCCGAACATCACGCCCGACAAGGCCGTGCGCAACGTCGTCAAGGCGCTGGGCAAGGGCATCCAGAAGATCATGTCGAAGATGGGCATCTCGACGGTGTCGTCGTACTGCGGCGCGCAGGTGTTCGAGGCGGTCGGCCTGTCCTCGGAGCTGGTGGAGCGCTACTTCACCGGCACGCCCAGCCGCATCCAGGGCATCGGCCTGGCCGAGATCCACGCCGAGGTCGCGGCGCGGCACGCGGTGGCGTACCCGACGAACCCGGCGGAGCAGTCGCACCGGCGGCTGGAGGTCGGCGGCGAGTACCAGTGGCGCCGCGAGGGCGAGGTGCACCTGTTCAACCCGGAGACGGTGTTCCTGCTCCAGCACGCCACCCGGTCGGGTCAGTACGACGTGTTCCAGCGCTACACCGAGAAGGTCGACGGCCTGGCGGCCGCGGCGGGCTCGCTGCGCGGGCTGTTCCGGTTCAAGGACGCCACGCCGATCCCGATCGAGGAGGTCGAGCCCGCGACGGAGATCGTCAAGCGGTTCGCCACCGGCGCGATGTCGTACGGCTCCATCTCGGCCGAGGCGCACGAGACCCTGGCGATCGCGATGAACCGCATCGGCGGCAAGTCCAACACCGGTGAGGGCGGCGAGGACGTCGAGCGCCTGTACGACCCGGCCCGCCGCTCGGCGGTCAAGCAGGTGGCCTCCGGCCGCTTCGGCGTGACCACGGAATACCTCGTGCACGCCGACGACATCCAGATCAAGATGGCGCAGGGCGCGAAGCCCGGCGAGGGCGGCCAGCTGCCCGGCAACAAGGTGTGGCCGTGGATCGCCAAGACCCGGCACGCCACGCCGGGCGTCGGCCTGATCTCGCCGCCGCCGCACCACGACATCTACTCGATCGAGGACCTGGCGCAGCTGGTGTTCGACGTCAAGTGCGTCAACCCCGGCGCGCGGGTGCACGTCAAGCTGGTCAGCGAGGTCGGCGTCGGCACGGTCGCGGCGGGTGTCGCGAAGCTGAAGGCCGACGTCATCCTGATCTCGGGCCACGACGGCGGCACCGGCGCGTCCCCGCTGAACTCGCTCAAGCACGCGGGCACCCCGTGGGAGCTGGGACTGGCCGAGACGCAGCAGACGCTGCTGCTCAACGGGCTGCGCGACCGGGTCACGGTGCAGGTCGACGGCCAGCTCAAGACCGGCCGCGACGTGATCGTGGCGGCGCTGCTGGGCGCGGAGGAGTTCGGCTTCGCCACCGCCCCGCTGATCGTCGAGGGCTGCATCATGATGCGGGTCTGCCACCTGGACACCTGCCCGGTCGGCATCGCCACCCAGAACCCGGTGCTGCGCGAGCGCTTCACCGGCAAGCCGGAGTTCGTGGAGAACTTCTTCTGGTTCCTTGCCGAGCAGGTGCGCGAGCAGCTGGCGGCGCTGGGCCTGCGCAGCATCGACGAGGCCGTGGGCCGCGCCGACCTGCTCGACCTGGCCCCGGCCACCGAGCACTGGAAGGCGCACGGGCTGGACCTGTCGCCGGTGCTGGCCCTGCCGAGCTCGCCGTACGGCGATGCGCCCCGCAAGGTGCGCGAGCAGGACCACGGGCTGGACAAGTCGCTGGACAACACGCTGCTGCGGCACGCCGAGCCGGCGCTGCTGACCGGCGCCTCGGTGCGGTTCGACGTGGCGGTGCGCAACGAGCACCGCAGCGTCGGCGCGATGCTGGGCGGTGAGGTCGTGCGGCGCGCGGGAGGGGCGGGCCTGCCCGACGGCACCATCGACGTGACCCTGCACGGCACGGCCGGGCAGTCGTTCGGCGCGTTCGTGCCGCGCGGTGTCACGCTGCGGCTGCTCGGCGACGCCAACGACTACGCGGGCAAGGGCCTGTCCGGCGGGCGGCTGATCGTGCGCCCGGACGCGCGCAGCCAGTTCGCCGCCGAGGACCACATCATCGCCGGCAACACCCTGCTGTACGGGGCCACCTCGGGTGAGGTGTACCTGCGCGGCAGGGTCGGCCAGCGCTTCGCGGTGCGCAACTCGGGCGCGACCGCGGTGGTCGAGGGCGTGGGCGACCACGGCTGCGAGTACATGACCGGCGGCACCGTGGTGGTGCTCGGCCCGACCGGGCGTAACTTCGCCGCGGGCATGTCCGGCGGCGCGGCGTTCGTGCTCGACCTGGACCCGCTGCTGGTCAACCGGGAGCTGGTCGACCTCGGCCCGGTCGGCGAGGTGGAGGCCGAGGGCCTGCTCGAGATCGTCGAGCGGCACTTCCAGGAGACGGGGTCGGCGGTGGCGGAGAAGCTGCTGGCCGACTGGGCGGGCAGCGTGGAACGCTTCACCGCCGTGATCCCGCGCGACTACAAGCGCGTGATCGAAGCCATGCGGGCCGCCGAGGCTGCCGGCCGCGACATCGACGCCGCGGTCATGGAGGTGGCACGTGCCTGACCCCAATGGTTTCCTGCGTTTCGGCCGGCGGATGCCGGCCCGCCGGCCGGTGCCGGTGCGCATCATGGACTGGCGCGAGGTGTACCCCTCCGCCGACGACGAGCTGATCCGCGAGCAGGCGGGCCGCTGCATGGACTGCGGCATCCCGTTCTGCCACGAGGGCTGCCCGCTCGGGAACCGGATCCCGGACTGGAACGACCTCGTGCGCACCGGCAACTGGAACGCCGCGATCCAGTCGCTGCACAGCACGAACAACTTCCCGGAGTTCACCGGGCGGCTGTGCCCGGCGCCCTGCGAGGCGTCGTGCGTGCTCGCCATCGGCGATGACGCCGTGACGATCAAGCAGGTCGAAGTCGAGATCATCAACCGGGCGTACGAGAACGGCCGGGTCCGCCCGCAGCCGGCCGCCGCCCCGTCGGGCAAGACGGTGGCCGTGGTCGGCTCCGGCCCGGCCGGCCTGGCCGCGGCGCAGCAGCTGGCCCGCGCCGGGCACACGGTCACCGTGTACGAGCGCGACGACGCCATCGGCGGCCTGCTGCGCTACGGCATCCCGGACTTCAAGCTGGAGAAGCAGCACATCGACGCCCGCGTCGAGCAGCTGCTGGCCGAGGGCGTCGCCTTCCGCACCGGTGTGAACGTCGGCGTGGACGTGTCCGCGGCGCAGCTGCGGGCCGAGCACGACGCGGTGCTGCTGGCCACCGGCGCGCTGGCCGGGCGTGAGACCGACACCCCGGGCCGCGAGCTGTCCGGCATCCACCAGGCGATGGCACACCTGACCCAGGCCAACGTGGCCGTGGCGGGCGGCCCGCAGCCGGAGATCACCGCCGCGGGCAAGCACGTGATCATCATCGGCGGCGGAGACACCGGCGCGGACTGCCTGGGTGTGGCCCACCGGCAGGGCGCGGCGTCGGTGACCCAGCTCGACCGGTATCCGCAGCCCCCGGACGCCCGTGACGAGCAGCGCGACCCGTGGCCGACCTGGCCGTGGATCCTGCGCAACTACGCTGCGCACGAGGAGGGCGGCGACCGGGTCTTCTCCGTCGCCGTGCAGCGCTTCGTGGGCGACGAGCAGGGCCGCGTCCGCGCGATCGTGCTGGTGGACGTGATCGTCGAGCGGGTGAACGGCCGCGGCGTGGTCACCGAGGTGCCCGGCACCGAGCGGGAGATCCCGGCCGACCTGGTGCTGCTGGCCATCGGCTTCGAGGGCACCGACGCCACCGGGGCCCTGGAGCAGCTCGGCCTGGCCCGCAGCCCGCGGGGCACCGTCGAGTGCGGCCCGGACTGGCAGACCCCCGCCGACGGCGTCTTCGTCGCCGGCGACGCCCACAAGGGCGCGTCCCTGATCGTCTGGGCGATCGCCGAGGGCCGCAGCGCCGCCGCCGCCATCCACCGCTACCTCGGCGGCGAAGGCAGCCTCCCCGCTCCCGTGGCCCCCTCCTCCCGCCCCCTCATCCCCGCCTGACCAAAGCAAAGGAAGGGCACCTTCACAACGCTCCGCGTTGTAGAAGGTGCCCTTCTTATCGCTTCGGGACGGTGACCTCAGCGGTTCGCCGGGCCTCGGGTCTTCGGGTCGCCGCGGCGCACCGGCAGGACCGTCACGTTGTCGGCCTGCATCCGCGTCACCACCTCGAACAGCTCCTCCTGGTCCTCGCGCAGCAGCTCCACCATGGCGCTGAGCTTGCCGAGGTCTTCACGCACGTGCAGTTGTGGAGACTCGCCGGGGCTTGCCCGCCCGGCTGTCTCCTCCAGGGTCTTGCTGAACTGGGCGAGCTGCTGGACTATGTCGCTCAATGCCGTGATCACGATGCGCATGTGCTCGCCGCGCTGGTGGTCGCGGGCCAGCTGTCGGGTCTCCGCCTCGTGCAGGCGGTTGACGAGGTGCTGATTGGACAGCGCCACCGCGCCGGCGAGCATGAGCACCACGCCGATCGCCGTCGCGGCTATCACCCTGGCCAGCACGCTCGTCTCTTGACTTACTCCCTGGCCGGCCGGCCATACGACGAGATATGCGGCCAGTACCAGGACCAGAGCGAGGCCGACAATGGAGAGCCAGAACGCCCCGCTCTTGACTTTGACAATCACCTGTCTTCCCTTCCGGGACCACTGGGCGTCCGGGCGTACGCGCCGAATGAACGAATACTCAGCGTGCCTCCAGTGACGTCGCTGCGCTAGTAACACAGAGCGAATTCACGGACGACGCCGAATTGTGGACTGCAGGTCAACGCGCCATCATCCGGACGTACTGACTCCGGGCGCTGGGGACATCACCGATTCAAAGAAGACGCATGTTGCAATTCGCACGTGCACGGTACGTCTAAAAATGCTGATATAGCAACTCTTGAGTGGATCACCTGCACGTCACCATGAGTGATGGCATGAGTGGACATCGACGCACATTAACGAGCTGTTGCATCGAATCGGGCAGTTGCCTTCAAAGATAGGCTACACAGAGTAGTACTCGATCACTCTGTGCTGATCAATGAACCAGGGCGAGCATGGTCGTGAACACTCCGAAGGAGACGAACACCCCCAGCCCGAAGATCACGCCCTCGGCGAACAGCAGCAGCAGAGACGGCAGCCTGGTGCCGCCGTGCCTGCGGCGATAGAGCTCCGAAGCCATCGAACCACTCCTTCAGCGTGGCACCCAGCCGTGCTTGACCAGCAGAGCGGCGACGTCCTCGCGCAGGTACCGGCGGTGACCGCCGGCGGTGCGGGTGACGCGCAGCAGGCCGCGGTCGGCCCAGCGCTTGACGGTCTTGCGGTCCACCGGCAGCAGTGCCAGCACCTCGGCCGGGGTCATCATGTCGCGGCGGCCGGCACGCACGCCGGCTCCGTCGCGCAGCCCCGCGGCGTAGACGGCGGCGAGCGCCGTCACCAGCCGCGGGGTCAGCTCGTCGTTGCCGCAGGCGCGCACCGCCACCTCGCGCACGTGCGCGGGCAGCCGCGGGACGGGCGTGGGCGAGTCAGACACCGGCGTGCTCCCTCGTGCCCGGCTCGGCGAGTCCACGGGAGTCGGCCGTCCAGACGGGCCACCACCACTCGTCGCCGCCGATGAGGTCGCGCACCGCCGCCAGCTCGGCGTGCAGCGCGACCGCCTCACCGCGGTAGCGGTCGCGCTCCCGGCAGGCCCGCCGCGCCAGCTCCTCGGCGCGCCGGGCCAGCACGGCCTCGGCCACCAGCGCCGAGCGCAGCGCGCTCACCTCCACCCCGGCCCGCATGGCCTCCCGGTCGCACAGCCGGGCCAGCCACCGCCGCCACGCCCTTCGCATCACGGGTAAGCCTGCCGGGTCGACGGGACCTGCGGGTACGCCCCGGTCGCGGTGTGCTTGCCCCGGTAGTCCACGGCCGGGTACGGCGGCACCGCGTCGAGGTACGCGGTGACCTCGGGGTCGGCCTCCGGCCGGCGTACCGGCGCGGCCTGCCCGACCGCGGTCGCCCGGCTCGCCGGTGCGGGGTCGCCGGCCGGTCCGGTGGGTCGCCACCGGGATCCATCCGGCCGGCGCCGGTTCAGTGCGCGGCCCCAGAACGCCACGATCGCGCGCCGCCGCGCGGGCTGCGGACCGTCCTCGGGGCCCCACCACTGCCCCTCGGCGTCGTCCACCCGGTCCAGGATCAGCTTCGCCTCCTCGACCAGCGACAGCCGGTCGCGCATCAGGAACAGCGTCGCGGAGAAGCTCACCGCGGCCACCGCCGCCGTGTACAGCGAGAGGAAGGTGGTGGACAGGGTCATGACCTGCCCTCCTCGAAGCCGTCGGGCAGCAGCCGGCCGAGCATGCGCACCGCGCGGCACTGCAGCGCCTTGACCGCGCCCTCGCTCTTGCCCATCGACTGCGCGGTCTCCGCGGTGGACAGTCCCACCAGGAAACGCAGCGCGATACAGCGCTGCTGGGAGGGGTTGAGCTTCTTGACCGCCGCGAGCAGCGCGAGGTTGTTCACGTGGTCCATGGCGACCCGGTCCGGAGCGCCGTCGAGGCTGAACTCCTCCTGGTCGAAGTCGAGGACCTCGCCGCTGACCTCGAAGCGGTAGCGGCCGGACTTGTAGTAGTCGGCCACGATGTGGCGCGCGATGGTGATCAGCCAGGCCGCGAAGTCCCGGCCCTGCCAGCGCACGCTGCCGATGCGCTTGAGGGCGCGCAGGAAGGTGTCGGACGTCAGGTCCTCGGCGGTGGGGCTGTGCCGGACCCGGAAGTAGATGAAGCGGAAGACCGCGGGGGCGTACTGCGCGTAGATCTTCCCGAACGCCTCGGTGTCGCCCTGCTGCGCTCGTTCGACCAGGTTCCATACGTACGACTGCTCCTCGGGCACCGATCCGGCGAGGGTGGTGCGGGCTTCCGTCGTGACAGCGGTCGGGCTCATCCGCGCGACACCCGGCCCTTGCATGTCATGAGCACGTAGGTTGCTCCTCTTCTGGCGGGGGGATCTTCGATCGAAAGGCCCGCCGGACCGGGGTTCACGGTCCGGCGGGCCCGGGGTGTGGCCGCCCAGTGCCTTGGGCGGCCACACCGCGAGGGGGAGCAGCGGCGTACCGCTGCGGCGCCGGCCGGCCGATCCCGAGACGATGACGCGGTCCGGGCGCGGACCACGTTGTTTGCGGGCGACGCACCGTCATCTGGATCTGTCGGTCTGGCGCTGGACGTCACGATAACCGTCGTCCATACACGACGCAAGTAACGACGTTTGGAAACGACGTTTACCCTCTAATGGGTGACCGTGGACCGGTCACAACCCTTACTTCACCGAGGCCATCACCGAAAGACACGTCACTTGTCAACGACGCGTGGGGGATGGAAACGTTTCGGATGAGCCCGGTAGCCTGTTAGGTATGGGCGACGTATCAGCGGCAGCACCGGACCGGGCGCAGCCGGACACCGAATGGGGTCGGTATCTGCGTCGGATGACCCGCCGGCCCGGCTGGTCGGTGGCGAAACTCGCGCGCGACTCGGGCATCGCCCGTCAGACGATCTTCGACTGGATCCGCGACGGCGGCGACTCGGTGACCGTCGGCTCGGTGCGCCGCGTCGCCGAGGCGCTCGGCGACGACGTCGTCAACGCCCTGACGGCGGCGGCCAACGTGGCACACCACGACGCCGACGAGGAGCTGACCCCGATCCTGCAGTCCGACCTCGACCCCCAGGCCAAGGCCGAACTCGTCGAATACCTCACCGGCCTGCGCGAGGCCCAGCGCCACGCCCGCCGCACCGAGATCACCGCCATGCTCAACCGCCCCAGGCGGGCAGCGGCGTAACGCGGTTCGGCCGCCGACCGCACCCGCCAGGAGCGGAAGTCCGCGCAGCGGGCGAGCGACCGGCGGGTAAGGGAGGCTTCCAAGGCCGAACCGCCGCGTTCGCGAAGGCGGACGCCAGCAGCTCCGCTGATAACCTCGGTGCAATGCGAGTCTCGGCGTTGATCCTGCCTGTGTACCCCTGGCGCGAAGGCCGCCACGTCTGGCGGGAGGCCGAGGACCTCGGGTTCCACGCCGCCTATACGTACGACCACCTGTCGTGGCGCACGTTCCGCGACGGGCCCTGGTTCGGCGCGGTGCCGACGCTCACCGCCGCGGCGGGGGTCACCGCGCGGCTGCGGCTGGGCACCATGGTCACCTCGCCCAACTTCCGGCACCCGGTCACGCTGGCCAAGGACGTGATGACCCTCGACGACGTCTCGGACGGGCGGGTCACGGTCGGCATCGGCGCGGGCGGCATCGGGTTCGACGCCTCGGTGCTCGGCCAGGCGCCCTGGTCGACGGCGGAGCGCACCGAGCGCTTCGAGGAGTTCGTGCCGCTGCTCGACCGGCTGCTCACCGACGGTGACACCACCCACCACGGCAAGCACTACTCGGCGTACGAGGCCCGCATGCTGCCCGGCTGCGTGCAGCGGCCCCGGGCGCCGCTCGCGATCGCGGCCACCGGCCCGCGGGGACTGGCGCTGGCGGCCCGGCACGGCCAGGCGTGGATCACCACCGGCCCGGCCCGCAAGGGCGACGAGACCGACCCTGAGCTGCTGCCGGGCATCATCGCCGGCCAGCTCGACGGGCTGGGCCGAGCGTGCGCCGCGGAGGGCCGGGACCCGGCGGAACTGTCGCATATCCTGCTCACCGGTTTCACCCGGGAACAGCCGCTGGCGTCGGTGCAGGCGTTCGTCGACTTCGCGGGCCGCTACGCCGAGCTGGGCATCGACGAGATCGTGGTGCACCGGCCCGTTCCGGGCACCTGTTTCGACCCTGGCCAGGGCGTTTACGAGAAACTGCCGGCCGCGGTGGCGGCAGCCTTCGGCGGCTGACCTGCCGCGACGAACGTCCCGTTTCCGCCGACTGAGGGATCGTTCAGTCTCGCGCGTGTATCCGGGATTTGTCGAGACAGTGACGCCCCGTTGCAACCTAGGTCACATCAGAGGACTAGGCTTGCCCGTCGTGACACGCCGCGCAAAGATCGTCTGTACTCTCGGCCCTGCCACCTGGTCCCCCGAGCGCCTCCGCGGGCTCGTCGAGGCCGGGATGGACGTCGCCCGCATGAACTTCAGCCACGGCTCCCACGCCGACCACGAGCAGGCCTACCTGCGGGTCCGTGAGGTGTCGGCCGCCACTGGCAAGGCTGTGGCCACGCTGGCCGACCTGCAGGGTCCGAAGATCAGACTTGGCAAGTTCGCGGACGGCCCCCACGAGTGGCGTACCGGTGACAGTGTTGTCATCACCAGCGACGACATCCTCGGTACGGCCGACCGGGTCTCCTGCACCTATCGGAAGCTGCCGGCCGAGGTCAAGGTCGGCGACCGCCTGCTCATCGACGACGGCAAGGTCGCCGTCGAGGTGACCGGCGTCAACGGACCGGACATCCGCTGCCTCGTCATCGAGGGCGGGCCGGTCTCCAACAACAAGGGCGTCTCGCTGCCGAACGTGGCCGTGTCGGTGCCCGCCATGTCCGAGAAGGACGCCGAGGACCTGCGCTTCGCGCTCGCGCTGGGGGTCGACCTCATCGCGCTGTCGTTCGTGCGCTCGCCCGAGGACATCAAGCTGGTCCACGCGATCATGCACGAGGTGGGCGTCGTCCGCCCGGTCATCGCGAAGATCGAGAAGCCCGAGGCGGTCGACAACCTCGAGGCCATCGTGGACGCGTTCGACGGCCTCATGGTCGCCCGCGGCGACCTCGGCGTCGAGCTCCCCCTCGACCAGGTCCCCCTGGTGCAGAAGCGGGCCGTCCAGCTCGGCCGCGAGTACGCCAAGCCGGTCATCGTGGCCACGCAGATGCTCGACTCCATGATCGAGAACTCGCGGCCCACCCGCGCCGAGGCCTCCGACGTCGCCAACGCCGTGCTCGACGGCGCCGACGCGGTGATGCTCTCGGGCGAGACCAGCGTCGGCAAGTACCCGGTGCTGACCGTCAGCACCATGGCGAAGATCATCACGACGACCGAGGCCGGTCAGATCTCCGTGCCGCGGCTGCAGCACGACCCGCGGACCCGCGGCGGCGCGCTCACCGTCGCGGCCTCCCAGATCGCCCGCGCCGTCGGCGCCAAGGCCCTGGTCGCGTTCACCGTCACCGGCGACACCGTGCACCGGCTCGCCCGGCTGCACTGCGAACTGCCGCTGCTGGCCTTCACCCCCGAACCCGCGGTCCGCGACCAGCTCGCGCTCGCCTGGGGCGTGGAGACCTTCCTGATGCCGTTCGTGCACCACACCGACGACATGTTCCGCCAGGTCGACGAGCGCCTGCTCAGCCTCGGCCGAGCCAACGTCGGCGACTACGTGGTGGTCGTGGCGGGCAGCCCGCCCGGCACCCCCGGCTCCACCAACACCCTGCGCGTGCACCAGCTCGGCTCGCTGGCGATGCCGCAGACCCTGGCCCAGGCCACGCAGCCGACCCAGGGCTAGGGTGGGCGCGACGCCGAACGAACGTTCGGCCCGCGCGAACGGAAGTGACATGACGGACCCCATCACCGGTCAGGCCGCCGTCGACAGCCTGGTCGAGCTGCTGGACCTGGCCCCGGTCGACGATCTCGTCTTCCGGGGCCAGAATCCGCCGATCGGGCCCCCGCGCGTCTACGGCGGCCAGGTCGCCGCGCAGGCCCTGGTCGCCGGCGGCCGCACCGTGGACCCGTCGCGCCACGTGCACTCCCTGCACGGCTACTTCGTCCGCGCCGGCAACATGGCCGAGCCGATCGACTACCACGTCGAGAAGATCCGCGACGGACGCTCCTTCTCCGTACGCCGCTCCGTGGCGATGCAGCGCGGCAAGCCCATCTTCCTGATGTCGGCCTCGTTCCAGGTGCGTGAGGAAGGGCTGGACCACCACGACCCCGCGCCGGTCGACGTGCCCGGCCCCGACGAGCTGCCCACCATGGCCGACCGCCTCTCGCCGTACCCGGAACGCCTCGGCATCTGGAAGATCCTGCCCCGCCCCATGGACGTGCGCTACGTCGACGAGCCCGGCTGGGTGCGCCCCGGCAAGCGATCCGCCAACACCCTGCAGCGGGTCTGGATGCGCCTGGACGGCAAGCTCCCCGACGACCCCCTGCTGCACGCCTGCGCCCTCACCTACCTGTCCGACCTGACCCTGCTCGACGCGGTCCTGTCGGTCCACGGCGAGGTCTGGGGCCCCGGCGGCGTCATCGGCGCCAGCCTCGACCACGCCCTCTGGTTTCACCGCCCCTTCCGCGCCGACGAGTGGTTCCTCTACGACTGCGCCAGCCCTTCGGCCTCCGGCTCCCGCGGCCTCGCCACCGGCCGCATGTTCACCCGCGACGGCCGCCACATCGCCACCGCCGCCCAGGAAGGCCTCCTCCGCCCCGTCGGCGCCTGACCCCCGTGCCCGCGCTCGAAGCGACGATCTTGCGTGAACCGCGGGTACGACACGCCTGAAACGGGCGAAAGGGCGACAGTTCGCGCAAGATCGTCGTGATCATGGGTGGGGTGGGTCACGAGGGGCGGGGTCGTTCGGGTGGGGGAGTGATCCGTTCGGGCGATAATCGGGTCATGCGACTGTCCGCTCGTGTCGATTACGCGCTCCGTGCGGTGATCGAGCTCGCCTCGGCCGGGGACGGCCCGGTCACCTCGGAGCGCATCGCCCGCGCGCAGGAGATCCCGCCGAAGTTCTGCGAGAGCATCCTGCTGCAGCTGCGGCGGGGCGGCATCGTGTTCGCCCAGCGCGGGCCCGACGGCGGATACTGGCTGGCCCGGCCCGCCGAGCAGATCTCGCTGGTCGAGGTCGTCGAGGTGATCGACGGGCCGCTCGGCTCACCCCGGGCCGCGCAGCCCGACGCCCCGCTGGGCGCGGCGCATGCGCTGCAGCAGGTGTGGACTGCGGTGGAGGAGTCCGAGCGGGCGATCCTGACCCAGGTCACCATCGCGCACGTCATCGCCGGCGCGCTGCCGGAGCCGGTCGCCGCCCACCTGCCGCTCGCCGCGTCCTGACGGATACCTGACAGCGTCGTTCACCAATACTTAACAACCGGCTCTTGCCTTACCCACTACTCCTATTAAACTGATCGGAAATACCAAGAAGCTGGGATCAGTAGGAGGCAACGGCCGTGCGAAAACTGCTGGTCATGGCATTGGTGGGACTCGCCGCCCAGCTCGTCGACGGAGCACTGGGCATGGCGTACGGCGTCACCTCCAGCACCCTGCTCCTCATCGCCGGCATCGCCCCGGCCACCGCGTCCGCCTCCGTGCACCTCGCCGAGGTCGGCACCACCCTCGCCTCCGGCATCTCGCACTGGCGCTTCGGCAACGTCGACTGGCGCGTCGTCCGCAACATCGCCCTGCCCGGCGCCGTCGGCGCCTTCGCCGGAGCCACCGTGCTCAGCAGCATCTCCACCGAATCCGCCATCCCGTGGACCGCCGGCATCCTCTTCGCGCTCGGCGTCTACCTGCTGATCCGGTTCGCCCGCCCGCTGCGGCCCACCCGGCCCCGCGCGCTGCCGCGCCGCTTCCTCGCTCCGCTCGGCCTGTTCGCCGGCTTCATCGACGCCACCGGCGGGGGAGGATGGGGCCCCGTCGCGACGCCGACCCTGCTGGCCTCCGGCAGCATGGAGCCCCGCAAGGTGATCGGCTCCGTCGGCACGTCCGAGTTCCTCGTCGCCGGGGCCGCCAGCATCGGCTTCCTGCTCGGGCTCGGCTCCGAAGGCTTCGTGCTGCCGACCGTCGCCGCGCTGCTGGTCGGTGGCGTGATCGCCGCGCCGATCGCCGCCTGGCTGGTCCGGCATGTGCCCGCGCAGCTGCTCGGGGCGTTCGTCGGCGGGCTCATCGTGCTCGTCAACACGCGCAGCCTGCTGCGAGTGTTCAAGGTCGAACCCGAGTTCGGGCCGTACGCGTACCCGCTGGTGGTCGTGCTCTGGGCGGTGGCGGTCAGCTTCGCGGTGGGCGCCTGGCGGCGTACCCGCGCGGCGCAGGCCACCGTCAGCGCCGAGCCGGAGCTCGTGCCCGCCGCCTGACATCGCACGGTCCACAGCCCTCGGCCGTCCGCAGTCGAGGGCTGTGGACTGGATTCCTAGGATGGTCTACGGGGAGTGCTCGCCGTCCCGCATGACGGGTGCGGGCTTCCCGGCGGCGGTCGAAGCAGTGGTCAGGACTTCGGGCCGACGTGTCGGTCGAGCAGGGCCACGGCGTCGCGGCGGGCCACCGACAGGGAGTTGCGGCGGTTGAGCCGCCAGGCCACGCCGAGCAGGTCCAGCGCCCAGCCGCACAGGGCGAGGATGTCGGCGGACTCGTTGGCGAACAGGTAACGCGGATACTCGTAGGTCCGGCCGGCCTTGACGATCCGGTTGATCGTCCGGCAACCGTCGGAGTGGAACAGCCCTTGGACGAACGCTGCGGGGTGGTCGAGGACGATCGCCCGCTGCCAGGGCTCGAGGTCGATCTTGCGGTCGTGTTTCTTGCCAGGGCCGGCTTGCGGGAAGAGGCATGGCCAGTGTTTCGAGTAGCTCTGTAGGTTCACGCATCCTTTTTGTCGGATGCGCTGGACCCGATTCGCCAGTGTGGCGAGCATCGCTCTTTCTACCTGGTCCAAGATGTCGGTGTAGGCGGCGGTGCAGGAGATCCGCAGCACCGGGACCTTCGCGGCGGTGACCAGATGGCCGTCGCCGAGATAGCTGCCCAGCAGGTATGCGTACTGCAACTGATCGGTGGGTGCGGTTGCGCGGCAACGGAAGCAGCGGTCTTCGGTGAAGCGGCTGTCCGGCGCGCCCTCGTTGCGGCACCACCTGTGCACCGTCGGGTAAGGCAGGTCGAGGTGCACCGCGATCGAACTGATCGACGATCCGTTGCGATGTTCGAGCTGCGCCTGACGGCGAATGGCGAGGGGGTGCACAGCCGCGATTATCGAACGCCTGTACGACAGTGGTGCCGGGAACGGGATTCGAACCCGCATGCCCTTTCGGGCAATCGCTTTTGAGGCGATCGCGTCAGCCTGTTGCGCCATCCCGGCGAGCTTGCGTCACTGTACCCGACTAGGCTGCCGAGTAGGCAAACGGCATTCGTGGTGTGGGGGTTGTGGTTCCGGTGACCGAGAAGCAGGCTGGTGTCGCGCGTAAGCGTGTGCTGATCGCGGAGGATGAGGCGCTGATCAGGCTGGACCTGGCCGAGATGCTCGGCGAGGAGGGCTACGACGTGGTCGGCGAGGCCGGTGACGGCGAGACCGCGGTGAAGCTGGCCGAGGAGCTGCACCCCGACCTCTGCATCCTGGACATCAAGATGCCGATCATGGATGGTCTGGCGGCCGCGGAGCGCATCGCCGGCGCGCGCATCGCCCCGGTGATCATCCTGACCGCGTTCAGCCAGCGTGACCTGGTCGAGCGGGCCCGTGCCGCAGGTGCGATGGCCTACCTGGTCAAGCCGTTCCAGCAGAGTGACCTGGTGCCGGCGATCGAGATCGCGCTGTCCCGGTTCGCCGAGGTGGCGGCCCTGGAGGCCGAGGTCGCCGGGCTGAACGACCGGCTGGAGACCCGCAAGGCCGTGGAGCGGGCCAAGGGCGCGCTGATGACGCAGTACGGCATGAACGAGCCGCAGGCGTTCAAGTGGATCCAGCGCACCGCGATGGACCACCGCCTGACGATGCGCGAGGTGGCCGAGCGGATCATCGTCGAGGCCGCGGCCGCGGAGTCCGCCGAGTAGCAGGCCGGGGCGCACGCCGCGGTCGAGGGCCTGCGCGGTCGCGGCGGCGCGCTTACGATCGGGCGATGCAGTCCGGTCGTGGCATGGTCGCGGTGGCTCTCCTGGTCGCTCTGGTCGGCGGGTGCACACCCGCCGCGCCGCCCCCGGTGCCTGAGATCGTGCTGCATCCGCAGTGGCGGGAACTGGCGCTGCCCGCGCCGCCGGGTCCGACGGGCCGCCTGGTGCTGCGGGACGCGACGGTCTGCGGCGACCGCTGGTATCTGGCAGGCGCGGTCGCCGACTCGGAGGGGATGACTCGGCCGGTGGCGTGGACCAGCACCGATGGCGAGAACTGGCGATCGCTCACGTTTCTCGGGACCACCTATTACGGCAAGCGGGCCGTGATCTACGCGCTGGGCTGCCGTGGCGACCGGATCGCCATGCTGGGTGCGCGCAGCGGGGGAGGGCACGGCAACCCCCGGGTCACCCAGTGGTACGGCGGCCCGGACGGCCGGCTGCACGAGGTGATCGCCGGATTCCAGCTGTACGGGGGCCCGGACGCGGTGAACGTGTCCCGGCTCGCGGGTGGCCCGCGGGGCTGGGCGATCGCGGGGAACCGGCTGGCGGGGGCGGCGGTGTGGCTGTCGCCGGACGCGACGGAGTTCGGCCTCCGCGAGGGCGTGCCGGAGCTGGCGCGCGACGCCCGCGGCGAGACGATGGCGTACGACGTGACGGCGGTGCCCGGCGGCTGGCTGATGGTGGGGGCGCTGAGCCCCGCGGACCGCCTCGACCGCGACGCGCTGGCGTGGACCTCGCCGGACGGCGAGCGCTGGACGCGCCTGCCCGCGCCGGTGTCGCCGGATTACGAGCAGTTCGACCGGGTGGCCGTGGTGGCGGGCACGCCGTACGCGGTGGGGTTGCGCGGGGCGCGGTTCGGGGCGTGGCGGCTGGCCGACGGTGCGTGGGCGGATGCCGGCGTGTTCGGTTCGACGAGGCCGGGGCCGGTGGCGTGGGTGGCCGGGCTGGCGGTGACGGACGGGGGCCTGCTGGCGGCCGTCTCGGATGGCGAGATGTACCGGTTGTGGCTCATGTCACCCGATCAGGGCTGGGTGGCGGTGGCCGCGCCGGGTCCGCTGCCGGCGATCGGGGTGACCGCGGCGGGTGTCGCCGGGTCGGGCCGGCGGGTTCTGGCGTTGGGTGACGACGGTTCCGGGGCACACGTGTGGATCATGGACCTGCCGCCGAAGCATGCATGATACTCGCAGGTCACCGGGGGGTACGCCCGAATGGCGCTGCTCACGTAACGGTTGGGTCAACCCTTAGGCGAGGTCTTACCGATCCGGGTGTGAGTGGGATAACGTCCCTGGCCAGATCGTGGTTCACGATCTGTTCCGGTCCTGCTGCCCGCACAGTCGCGGCGACGGGTCCGGATCTCGGATGGAGGAGGGTTCTAGCCTTGAGGCAACGACTCGCGCGGGTGCTCGGAGGCGTCGCCATTCTGGCGCTCGTCGCCGGTGGCGCCGCCGCATGCAAGAAGGAAGAGCCGACGACGCCTGGTGGCTCGACGGTCTCTGGTCTGAAGATCGGTTTCTTCGGCGCCCTCACCGGTGACGCCGCTGGTCTCGTGACCCCGGGCAAGAACGGCGCGGAGCTCGCGATCGCCGAGTACAACGCCGCCAACCCGGGCGCGAACGTCACCCTGGTGCCGTTCGACTCGCAGGGCTCCGGCGACAAGGCCGCCCCGCTGGCCACCGCCGCCGTCGCGGACGAGAAGATCATCGGTGTCGTCGGCCCGGCGTTCTCGGGTGAGTCCGAGGTCGCCAACCCGATCTTCGACAAGGCCGGTCTGCCGATCATCACCCAGTCGGCCACCCGGCCGAGCCTGAGCGGCAAGGGCTGGAAGATCTTCCACCGCGGCGTGGGCAACGACCTGTCGCAGGGCCCGGCCATCGGCCGCTACCTGAAGGACGTCGCCAAGGCGGAGAAGGTCTACCTCGTCGACGACCAGTCCGCGTACGGCACCGGCCTGCGCGACGAGGTCGAGAAGATCCTCGGCGCCGCCGTCGTCGGCAAGAACAAGGTCACCGAGAAGCAGGTCGAGTTCGGCCCGGTCGTGACGGCCGTCAAGAACAGCGGCGCGACCGCCGTCTTCTACGGTGGTTACACCCCGGAGGCGGCCCCGTTCCTGAAGCAGCTGCGTGCCGGCGGCTTCAAGGGCACCTTCATCGGTGGCGACGGCCTCTACGACGCCAACATGCTGAGCGTGACCGGCAAGGCTGACGTCGAGGGCGCGGTCGTGACCTGCCCGTGTGGCCCGGCCACCGCGGCCAAGGGCAACTTCGTTGCCGACTTCAAGGCCAAGTTCGGCACCGACCCGGGCGTGTACGCCGACGTCGCGTACGACCTGACGAAGATCTTCCTCGAGGGCTTCAAGGCCGGCAAGACCACGCGCGCCGACATGCAGGCGTTCCTGGGCACCTACAACGGGGTCGGCACCGCCACCGGTGTGACCTACAAGTGGGAGGCCAACGGCGAGCTGGACCCGGCGCAGGTCTCGATCTGGGCGTTCGTCGCCAAGGATGGCGCGTGGGCGAACCCGCAGCAGCTCCCGAAGAGCTGATCATTCCCGATCGGCAAGTGTTTCGCAGTTGATACCCGGTGCGGCCGGAGGTTCCCCCTTCCGGCCGCACCCGGCTTTTCAGAACCCTTTCGGGAGCCCCCGTGAATTTCGATGACCTGATCCAGGGTTTCCCTGATCTGACCACCACCGGATTGGCCCAAGGGTCGATCTACGCGCTGGTGGCGCTCGGATACACCCTGGTCTACGGCGTCCTGCGCCTGATCAACTTCGCTCACTCCGAGGTCTTCATGTTCGGCACCTTCGCCGCGCTGTGGACCTGGGGACTGATGGGCTACGACAGCAACTCGACCCGCCCGGACCTGGGCACCGCCCTGTTGCTGATCCTCGTCTCACTGGTGGTCGCCTCACTGTTCTCCGGCGGTGTGGCGATGGTGGTCGAGGCGGTGGCCTACCGGCCACTGCGTAAGCGCAACGCCCCACCCCTCGTCTTCCTGATCAGCGCCATCGGCGCCTCGTTCGTGCTGGCCGAGCTGATGGGCGCTTTCACCGAGCGCCGCCAGCAGGGCATTCCCGGTCTGCTGCCGGGTGAGCCCCTGTTCTCCGCCGGTGGCTGGACCGTCTACCCGCTGCAGCTGATGACCTTCGTCGTCGCGCTCGCCGTGATGTTCGGCCTCGACTGGTTCGTGTCCAAGACCCGCTTCGGCCGCGGTATCCGCGCCGTCGCGCAGGACGCCGACACCGCCGCCCTGATGGGCGTGAACAAGGGCCGCGTCATCGCGCTCGTGTTCCTGCTCGGCGGCCTGCTGGCCGGCGTCGCCGCGGTGTTCTACAGCATGAAGCAGGGCAACACGCGGTTCAACGTGGGCTTCCTGATCGGTCTGAAGGCGTTCTCCGCCGCGGTGCTCGGCGGTATCGGCAACCTGCGCGGTGCGCTGGTCGGCGGTCTGCTGCTGGGCCTCGTGGAGTCCTATGGCGCGGCGCTGTTCGGCTCGAACTGGACCAACGTCATCGCGTTCGTGGTGCTGCTCGTCCTGCTGATGTTCCGCCCCACCGGTCTGCTGGGAGAATCGCTGGGGAGGGCCCGCGCATGACGACCGAGACTGTCAAGAAGCAGCGCTGGAAGCTGAACCTGCGGGACCGCTTCCAGGATCTGCCCGCGCCGGCGCGGATCGCCGCGATGGTGGTCTTCGTGGTGCTGCTGTACCTGCTGCCGACGAAGGCGTTCTACGAGAACCTGGGCTTCCCGATCCCGATGGGCAGCGGCTACCTGCCGTTCTACACCACCGGCTCGGACATGGCCGGCGTGCTGTTCCAGTGCGGTTACTACATCCTGCTGGCGCTGGGCCTGAACGTGGTGCTCGGTTATGCCGGTCTGCTCGACCTGGGCTTCTTCGGCTTCTTCGCCGTCGGCGCCTACACGGTGGCGCTGCTGACGTCGCCGGAGAGCAAGCTGATCACGGAGTACAACTGGCTGGAGAGCCCGTGGCCGTGGCTGGTGACGGTGCCGATCGCGATCGCGCTGGCGATGCTGTCGGGTGTGCTGCTGGGCTGGCCGACGCTGCGGTTGCGCGGTGACTACCTGGCGATCGTGACGCTGGGCTTCGCCGAGATCATCCGGATCGTGGCGAAGAACCAGGACTGGATCCTCAACGGCGACCGGGGCATCCCGAGCGTCGGGCACCCGCCGGGCACCTGGCCCGACGGCGAGCCGATCTTCGAGCTGGACTTCGCGCCGTACTACTGGCTCGTGCTGACGGTGATCATCGCGGTCATCTTCCTGATCCGGAACCTGGCCAACAGCCGGGTGGGCCGGGCGTGGGTGGCCATCCGCGAGGACGAGGACGCGGCCGAGCTGATGGGCGTGCCGACGTTCAAGTTCAAGCTGTGGGCGTTCGCGATCGGTGCGGCGATCGGCGGCCTGTCCGGTTCGCTGTGGGCGGGTCAGGCGAACTTCGTCAACTCGGCGACGTTCAGCCTGGAGAACTCGATCCTGGTGCTGGCGGCGGTGCTGCTGGGCGGCGCGGGCAGCATCGGCGGCGCGATCCTGGGCGGCTTCATCGTCATCTACCTGCCGGAGTGGCTGCGCTCGGTCGGTGACGTGTTCGGCTGGCCGACGCAGATCACGGTGGGCGGCATCCATATCGACGTCAGCCCGACGTCGCTGCGGTTCGTCATCTTCGGCGCGCTGCTCATCGTCGTGATGATCTACCGCCCCCAGGGCCTGTGGCCCAACCGCCGCCGCGCGGCGGAGCTCAAGGACCGGCAGAAGGAGGTGGCCCCCGTTGAGTGAGCGTAAAGCTCTGCTGGAGGTCGACAACGTCACGCTGCGCTTCGGTGGCGTGGTGGCGCTGAACCAGGTCGACTTCACCCTCTACGAGGGTGAGATCCTGGGCCTGATCGGCCCGAACGGCGCCGGCAAGACCACCTGCTTCAACGCGATGACGGGCGTCTACCTGCCGACCGAGGGCCAGATCCGGTTCAAGGGCGAGCAGGTCAGCGGCAAGAAGCGCAACAAGATCACGAAGATGGGCATGGCCCGGACGTTCCAGAACATCCGTCTCTTCCCGGAGATGACGGCGCTGGAGAACGTCCTGGTGGGCGCGGACGCGCACAACACCACCAGCGTGCCGACGGCGCTGCTGCGGCTGCCCAAGCACTGGCGCGAGGAGCGCCAGAGCAAGGCGCGGGCGCTGGAGCTGCTCGAATTCGTGGGCATCACGGGTCGCAGCGACGACCTGGCGCGCAACCTGTCCTACGGTGACCAGCGGCGGCTGGAGATCGCCCGCGCGCTGGCCACCAACCCCGCGCTGCTGTGCCTGGACGAGCCGGCCGCCGGCTTCAACCCGGCGGAGAAGGTGGCGCTGCTCGAGCTGATCAAGAAGATCCGCGACTCGGGCGTGACCGTGCTGCTCATCGAGCACGACATGCGGCTGGTCATGGGTGTGACGGACCGGATCGTCGTGCTCGAGTTCGGCAGGAAGATCGCTGAGGGTACTCCCGAGGAAGTGCGGGACAACCCGAAGGTGGTCGCGGCGTACCTGGGAGTTCCCGATGCTGCTTGAGATCGATGACATCACGCTGCACTACGGGCGGATCCAGGCGCTGCACGGCATCAGCCTGCACGTCAACGAGGGCGAGGTCGTCGCGCTGATCGGCGCCAACGGCGCCGGCAAGTCGACGATCATGCGGGCCATCTCGGGCCTGCGCGCGGTCTCGCGGGGCGCGATCCGCTTCAACGGCGAGGACATCAGCAAGGTTCGGGCGGACCTGCGGGTGGCCCGCGGCATCTGCCAGGCACCGGAGGGCCGGGGCGTGTTCCCGGGTATGACGGTGCAGGAGAACCTGGAGATGGGCGCGTACATCCGGCGCGACCACGCGGAGATCGCGAAGGACATGGAGCGGGTCTTCGGCCTGTTCCCGCGCCTATTGGAGCGGCGTAAGCAGGCCGGTGGCACGCTGTCCGGCGGTGAGCAGCAGATGCTCGCCGTGGGCCGCGCGCTGATGGCCCGCCCGAAGCTGCTCCTGCTCGACGAGCCGTCGATGGGCCTCGCCCCGATGATCATCCAGCAGATCTTCACGATCATCACGGAGATCAACCAGCAGGGCACCACGGTGCTGCTGGTCGAGCAGAACGCCCAGCAGGCCCTCTCCCGGGCCCACCGGGCCTACGTCCTGGAGACCGGCAACATCGTCAAGGAAGGCACGGGCGCGGACCTGCTCCACGACCCGGCCGTCAAGGCCGCCTACCTCGGCGTCGCCTGACCCCGCTTCACCCCGGCGGCCCCGGCCGCGGACCCCACCAGGTCCGCGACCGGGGCCGCCCCCTTTGCGGGCGATCTTGCTAGAACTGTGGGTGCGACACGGGCGAAAGCCGCGAAAGGGCAACAGTTCGCGCAAAATAGTCGCGATCTTCGTGAACGGCGGCGTTGGTGAGGGTTTGGGGCAGTAGTGCACGTACTTTGCGTTACCGTGAATCATCACACGGTGCGCAAAGGGGATGGATGTGCTCAAGAGGCTGATTCCGGTCGGGGCGTTCGCGATCGCGCTGGCCGCGGGCGGGTGTGGCGGCGGTGGTGAGCCGGCCGGGTCCCCGAGTGCCGCGCCGAGCGTGTCGGTGAATCCGACCCTGGCGGCGATGGTGCCCGACGCGATCAAGTCCGACGGGAAGATCCTGGTAGGCGTCGACGCGACGTACGCACCGAACGAGTTCCTCGCCCCCGACGGCTCCACCGTGGTCGGCTTCGACGTCGACCTGTTCAAGGCCGTCGCGCAGACCCTCGGGCTGACCGCCGAGTTCCAGCCGGCCACCTTCGGCGACATCATCCCGGGCGTCGGATCCGGCAAGTACGAGGTCGGCGTCTCCTCGTTCACGGTCAACGACGAGCGCAAGAAGCAGGCGCAGATGGTGACCTACTTCAGCGCCGGCACCCAGTGGGCGACCAAGACCGGCAACCCGGCCGGGATCAACCCGGACGACCCGTGCGGCAAGCGCATCGCGGTGCAGAAGGACACGGTCCAGTTCGAGGACATCACCAAACGCTCCGAGGCGTGCGTCGCCGCGGGCAAGCCCGCCGTGACCATCCAGCCGTACGCGGGCCAGGACCAGGTCGCCAGCTCGGTGGTGTCCGGCAAGGACGACGCCATGCTCGCCGACTCGCCGGTCGCGGCGTACGCCGTCAAGCAGTCCAACGGCCAGCTCGAACTGCTCGGCGGCATCTACGACTCGGCCCCGTACGGCTACGTGGTCAGCAACAACCAGGCCGAGTTCGCCAAGGCGCTGCAGGGCGCGGTCGACGAGCTGATCAAGAACGGGACGTACGAGAAGATCCTCGGCAACTGGGGCGTGCAGGCGGGCGCCGTGCCCAGCGCGCAGATCAACCCGTAAGCCATGACCGCCCCGGACACGTCGGCGAGCCCGGTGCCGCGGGAGGCCGAACCGATCAAGGCCGTTCCGGTCCGGCACCCGGGGCGGTGGGTCGCGATCGCCGTGATCGCGGTGCTGGCGGCGATGTTCGTGCACCTGCTGGTCACGAACAAGGCCTTCAACTGGCCGTTCATGTTCCAGAACATGTTCACGCCGCCGGTGATCCAGGGCCTGTTCGGCACCGTCGCGATCACGATCCTGGCGATGATCATCGGTGTGCTGCTGGGCATCGTGGTCGCGGTCGCGCGGCTGTCGGACAACCCGATCCTGCGCGGCGTGTCCTGGGTGTACACCTGGTTCTTCCGCGCCGTGCCCCGGTACGTGCTGCTCATCGTCATGGGCAACCTGGGCATCCTCTGGCCCCGGCTGGAGTTCGGCATCCCGTTCGACACCTATCTCGGCCAGCTGTTCGGCATCGAGAACGCGCACTGGCGGCCGTTCGGCATCGAGACCCGCGAGCTGCTCGTCGGCTTCTGGGTCGGTGTGCTGGGCCTGGCGCTGTCGGAGGCGGCGTACATGGCCGAGATCGTGCGGGCCGGCATGCTGTCGGTCGACCCGGGGCAGGACGAGGCCGCCACGGCGCTGGGCATGAGCCGCGGCCAGGCGCTGCGGCGCATCGTGCTGCCGCAGGCGATGCGTGTGATCATCCCGCCGACCGGCAACGAGACGATCGCGATGCTGAAGGACACCTCGCTGCTCATCGCGGTGCCGGTCATCCGCGAGCTGTTCTTCCAGCTGTCCGCGATCGGCAACCGGACCTTCCAGGTGTTCCCGATGCTCGTCGCGGCGATCATCTGGTACCTGTTCCTGGTCAGCATCCTGCTGGTGGGGCAATACTTCCTGGAGAAGCGCTTCTCGCGCGGGTACGGCCGCACGGCGAAGGCGAAGATGAAGCTCGAAGGCCTGGCCGCCGAGCACGGGGCGAACCCGGAGGTGCCGTGAGCCATATCCGAGCAGTCGAGCACAGCGAGGCCGCGGCATGACGTCGGAGCAGCCCGCCCGCCACCGCGCGCCCGAGGAGCCTGCCGGTGCCGAGCCGATGGTGCGTACGGAGAACGTGCACAAGTCGTTCGGGAGCGTCAAGGTGCTGCGCGGGATCGACGTGACGGTGCCGCGCGGCAACGTGTGCGTGGTGCTGGGCCCGTCCGGTTCGGGCAAGTCGACGTTCCTGCGCTGCATCAACCACCTGGAGAAGATCGACGCCGGGCGGATCTGGGTCGACGGCAGGCTCGTCGGCTACCAGCAGAAGGGCGACAAGCTGCACGAGCTGCACGACAAGGCCGTCGCCGCGCAGCGCCGCGAGATCGGCATGGTGTTCCAGCGGTTCAACCTGTTCCCGCACATGTGCGCGCTGGAGAACGTGATCGAGGCCCCGACGATGGTCAAGGGGCAGGGCAAGGCCGACGCGCGCCGCCGCGGCATGGAACTGCTCGACCGGGTCGGCCTGGCCGACAAGGCCCTGAACTACCCGTCGCAGCTGTCCGGCGGCCAGCAGCAGCGCGTCGCCATCGCCCGCGCCCTGGCCATGGACCCGAAGCTGATGCTGTTCGACGAGCCCACCAGCGCCCTGGACCCCGAGCTGGTCGGCGACGTCCTCGACGCGATGAAGGACCTGGCCCGCTCCGGCATGACCATGGTCGTGGTCACCCACGAGATCGGCTTCGCCCGCGAGGTCGGCGACCAGCTCATCTTCATGGACGGCGGCGTCGTCGTCGAATCCGGCGCCCCCCGCGAGGTGCTGTCCAACCCCCAACACCCCCGCACCCGCGACTTCCTCAGCAAGGTCCTGTGACCCTCCCGCGCGCGTTGATCATGAACCTATGGCACGGTTCGACGGCGTGTCGTGGCCACAACTTCATGATCAATGCGTGCGGGGCGCCGGGTCGCGGCGGGTGGGCGCGGCGGCGCGAGGGGAGGGCGTCGGGGGGAGGGCATAAGCTCTTCGGGTGACTGAGACGCTGCTGCTGCTTGATGGGCATTCGCTGGCTTACCGGGCGTTCTTCGCGCTGCCCGTGGAGAACTTCGCGACCTCGACGGGGCAGCCCACCAACGCCGTGTACGGCTTCACCTCGATGCTGATCAACGTGCTGCGCGACGAGAAGCCCACGCACATCGCCGTCGCGTTCGACGTGTCCCGCCAGTCCTTCCGCACCGAGCAGTACGCGGAGTACAAGGCCGGCCGCTCGGAGACCCCGACCGACTTCAAGGGCCAGGTCAGCCTCGTCCAGGAGGTGCTGGACGCGCTGCAGGTCAAGCATGTGCAGCTGGCCGGTTACGAGGCCGACGACATCATCGCCACGCTCGCCCGGCAGGGCCGCGAGGCCGGCATGCGGGTGCTGATCTGCACCGGTGACCGCGACGCGTTCCAGCTGGTCACCAAGGACGTCACGGTGCTGTACCCGCGCAAGGGCGTGTCCGACCTGGCCCGCATGGACCCGGCGGCGGTGCTGGAGAAGTACGGCGTCGGCCCGGAGCGCTACCGCGACCTGGCCGCGCTGGTCGGCGAGTCCAGCGACAACCTGCCCGGCGTGCCGGGCGTGGGCCCGAAGACCGCCGCCAAGTGGATCAACCAGTACGACGGCCTCGACGGCGTCATCGCCCGGGTCGACGAGATCAAGGGCAAGGCGGGCGAGAGCCTGCGCGAGCACCTGGCCGGCGTGATGCGCAACCACCAGATCAACGAGCTGCGCGACGACCTCGACCTGCCGCTGGACGTCCCGTCCTCGCACTGGACCACCTGGGACCGCGAGGCCGTGCACCAGGTCTTCGACACGCTGCAGTTCCGGGTGCTGCGCGAGCGGCTGTACCAGTACCTCGACACCGCCGAGCCGGAGGCCGACGCGGGCTTCGAGATCGACGGCACGGTGCTCACCGAGCCCGGCGCGCTGGCCGCGTGGCTCGCCGAGCAGGCGACCGGGCCGGTAGGGCTCGCGGTCAGCGGCACGTTCGGCCGGGGCACCGGCACGCTGACCGGGCTGGCGCTGGCCGCCGACCACGCCGCGGTCTGGGTCGACCCGACCGACCTGGAGGCAGCCGACGACGCGGCACTGGCGGCCTGGCTGGCCGACCCGGCCCGGCCCAAGGTGCTGCACGACGCGAAGCCGGCGCTGCTGGCCCTGCAGGCGCGCGGCTGGCAGCTGAACGGGCTGACCCACGACACCGCGCTCGCGGCCTACCTGGCCCGTCCCGACCAGCGCTCCTACGACCTGGCCGACCTGGCGGTGCGCTACCTGCACCGGGAGCTGCGGGCGGAGGCCAACGACAGCGGCCAGCTGGCGCTGGACTTCGGCGACGGCACCCCCGACCGCGCCGCCGAGGAGGCGCTGATGCTGCGCGCCCGCGCGACCCTCGACCTGGTCGACGCGCTGGGCGGCGAGCTGGACCGCGGCGACGGCGACCGGCTGCTGGCCGACGTCGAGCTGCCGCTGGTGCCGGTGCTGGCCGCGATGGAGCGGATCGGCATCGCCGCCGACACCGACTACCTGACCGAGCTGGAGGCCCAGTTCGCGGGCGAGGTGAAGGCGGCGGCGCAGGCCGCGTACGGCGACGTGGGCCGCGAGTTCAACCTCGGCTCGCCCAAGCAGCTGCAGGAGATCCTGTTCGGCGAGCTGAACCTGCCCAAGACCAAGAAGATCAAGACGGGGTACACCACCGACGCCGACGCGTTGCAGTGGCTGTTCGCGCAGACCGGGCACCCGGTGCTGGAGCACCTGCTGCGCCACCGCGACGTGGCGAAGCTCAAGTCGACCGTGGACGGCCTGCTCAAGTCGGTCAGCGACGACGGCCGCATCCACACCACGTTCTTCCAGACCGTGGCGGCCACCGGCCGGCTGTCCAGCACCGACCCTAACCTGCAGAACGTGCCGATCCGCACCGAGGAGGGCCGACGCATCCGCCGCGCCTTCGTGGTCGGCCCCGGCTACGAGTCGCTGCTGACGGCCGACTACAGCCAGATCGAGATGCGCATCATGGCGCACCTGTCGCAGGACGCGGGCCTGATCGAGGCCTTCGCCTCCGGTGAGGACCTGCACACCACGGTCGCGTCGAAGGTCTTCGCGACCGACGAGGTCACCGCCGAGCAGCGGCGCAGGATCAAGGCCATGTCGTACGGGCTGGCGTACGGCCTGTCGGCGTACGGGCTCTCGCAGCAGCTGGGCATCTCCACCGCGGAGGCGACCGGGCTGATGGAGGACTACTTCGCCCGCTTCGGCGGCGTGCGCGACTACCTGCACGCGGTCGTCGACCAGGCCCGCAAGGACGGCTACACGGCCACCATCCTGGGCCGCCGCCGCTACCTGCCCGACCTGGTCAGCGACAACCGGCAGCGGCGCGAGATGGCCGAGCGCATGGCGCTCAACGCCCCGATCCAGGGTTCGGCGGCCGACGTCATCAAGCTGGCGATGCTCCGGGTCGACAAGGCGCTGCGGGCCGAGGGCCTGGCCTCGCGGATGCTGCTGCAGGTCCACGACGAGCTGGTGTTCGAGGTCGCCGCGGGCGAGCGGGCCTCGCTGGAGGCGCTGGTCCGCCGGGAGATGGGCGGCGCGGTCGACTTGTCCGTGCCGCTGGAGGTCTCCGTGGGCGCGGGCCACGACTGGAACGAGGCCGATCACTGATCGTCCCGGTTCGCGGGGCCGGGCTGACCGGCCCCGCCACCTGGGACGGCGGCGATGCGAGGTTCGTGGCGTGGCGTGCTGAGCTAGGGTCACGATCGTGAGCGCTTCGACCGTACTCGTCATGGGAGTCTCCGGCAGCGGCAAGACGACCGTCGGCACGCAGCTGGCCAAGCGCCTCGGCGCCGTCTTCGCCGACGGCGACGACCTGCACCCGCAGGCCAACGTGATGAAGATGTCCGCCGGCATCCCGCTGACCGACGAGGACCGCGCGCCGTGGCTGCGGCTGTGTGCCGAATGGTTGGCCCGGCAGCAGGACGAGGGCGTGCCCGCGGTGCTGGCCTGCTCCGCGCTCAAACGCTCCTACCGCGACCTGCTGCGCGAAGCCGCCCCCGGCCTGGCCGTGGTGTACCTGGACGGCTCGCGCGAACTGCTGGCGTCGCGGCTGTCGCACCGCCCCGGGCACTTCTTCAACCCGCGCCTGCTCGACTCGCAACTCGCCGACCTCGAACCCCCGGGCGCGGACGAGGGCGCGATCGTCGTACCGATCACCCTGACCCCCGAGGAGATCCTCGACCAGGCCAGGGCGGCCCTGTCCCGAGCCTGACCCGCCCGCCTCCCGAAGCCGCCCCGCGCCGTCGGCCCCCCGCGTTGATCATGAAGTTGTGGACACGACACGCCGTCGAACCGTGCCACAAGTTCATGATCAACGCGGCGAGGGGCCGGGTTGCGGGGTTAGTCCCTTCGCCTGAATGGCGGCCCGTTCACGGGTGAAAACCGTGCGTG